>URWM01000007.1 GCA_900551655.1 uncultured Collinsella sp. | reverse complement strand
CCCTCGTCCTCGGCAGCATCTTCGCCGTTCGCAGCGGCGACGGCCTCGTGAGGATCCTTGCCCTCGGCCTCGGCGCGCATGCCCAGCACCAGGTTGCGCAGGCCCGCGACCGTGCCCTCCACGTCGGGGGCCGGCTGGTCAGCGTGTAGGTAGGCCCAGTCCATCATAAAGGTGGCCGAAGACAGCGCGCCGATGGCCAGCGCATCATCGGGGCACGAAAGCTCAATCTCAAAGACGCGCTCGTCGTGCTCGCTCACGCGGGTGCGGCCGCACGAAATGCTGCCCGCAAGACCGGTCTCGTTCATGAGCTCGACCGTCACATGCTCAAGCAGGTGGCAAAGCTCGGTCTGGCCCATGCAGTCCTGGAACTCACGACCCGAATCGCCCAGGCACAGGTGCTTGGCAATCGCGGGCACCAGGTAGTACACGCGCGCCGTAGCCTCGATATCCTCCGAGGTCATGAGCGGCATGCCGGGGTTCACCAGCACATGCGCGCAGATCTTGTCCTCGCTGACGGTGACCTTAAGGATGTTGAACAGGCCTGCCATAACTCTCCCCTACTCTTCCTTGCCCTACTCGTCGCCATCGTGCGGATCCACAGAGCCCGCACCCGACGCCGCCGGCTTCTCTGCCGAAGACTCGGAATCCTTCTTATCGGTTTCGGCCGGAGCGATCACGCGAATGAGCGAGATGCGCTGGCCACGCATCGACTGCACCTTAAACTTGTACCCCGCAACCTCAAACACCTCTCCGATGTCGGGCACCGAGTCGCAAAGCTCCAAAATCCAGCCGGCGATGGTCTCATAATCATCGCTTTCCTCGAGCGGCCAACCAAGCTCAATCGCGTCATCGCACGAAAAACGCCCATCGACGAGCCACTCGCGACGCGAAAGACGCGTGAGGTACTTGTTGTCGGGGTCGAACTCGTCCTCGATTTCGCCGACGATCTCCTCGACGATGTCCTCGATGGTGATGATGCCGGCCGTGCCGCCGTACTCGTCCACGACCACTACGATCTGGTCGTGCGAAGTCTGCATCTCGGACAGCAGCGGCAGGATGTCCTTGGTGTCGGGCACAAAGGTGGCGTCGCGCAAAAAGCCGGCGATGGGCTGGTCGCCCTTGCCGTCGAGCGCGGGCTGGATCAGGTCCTTGATGTGCGCAATGCCCGCGACGTTGTCGGGGTCCTCGTGATAGACAGGGATGCGGCTAAAGCCGGTCTGGCGCATGGTGGATAGCACGCTGGCGACCGTCTCGTCGTCCTCGCACATGGTGGTGTCCACGCGCGGCACCATGACCTCGCGGGCAACGGTGTCGCCCAGGTCGAAGATCTCGTGGATCATGCGCTTTTCCTCGTCGAGCAGGTCGTCCTGCTCCGAGACCATGTACTTGATCTCTTCCTCCGAGACGTTTTGGCGGTCGTCGGCGCTCTTGATGCGCAGAATGCGGGCCAGGCCATCGGAACAAGCGCCGGTCAGCCACACGAGCGGACGGGCAATCTTTTGGAAAAACGACAACGGCCCCACGACTTGCTTGGACACGCCCTCGGCATTGGCCAGGCCGATGCGCTTGGGGACGAGCTCGCCGATCACGATGGACACGAAGGCGACCGCGACGGTGATGATGACCGGCGCCAGGCCGCGCGCGATGGCGGAGAGCGGCGTGATGCCAAAGCTCGTGAGCCAAGCGGCGAGTGGGTCGGACAGGCTCGTCGAGGCGACGGCGGACGAGGCAAATCCCACGAGCGTGATAGCGACCTGGATGGTAGCCAACAGCTGATCGGAGTCGGCGGCGAGCTGGACGGCGCGCTCGGCGCGCTTATCGCCCTCCTCGGCATCGTGCTCCAGCACGGCGCGCTTAGCCGTGGTGAGAGCCATCTCGGACATGGAGAAGTAGCCGTTGATAAGCGTCAGAACGAGCGTGGTAATAAGGGAGATGGTTATGTCCATCGGGAGTTTCTCGAACCTCCAAGATTCGGGACGTTAGGTAGTAAGCGTAGGTGACGGATAGGGCAGTTGCGCCCGGCGGCCGCCTGGATAGGTCCGCGGGCACAGACGCGATCGCTAGATTACGAAGAGGATCACCGCCATGAACTGGAAGATGCTGCCGGCGAGTACCCACAGGTGAAACACGCTGTGAAGATAGCGCACGTTTTTGGCGATATAGAACGGCACGCCCGCGGTGTAGCACACGCCGCCGACGGCGAGCAGGGCAAGTGCCACGGGGTTGAGCAGCGCCACAAGTTCGGGCAGCTTAAAGACAACGAGCCAGCCCATCAGCAGGTAGACCAGGCCGCTTACCCAGTGCGGCTGACGCTCGCGCAAAAAGCACTCGAGTGCGATGCCGATGATGGCGATGGCCCACACGGCAAAGAACAGCGCAGGGCCGCCGTCGTTTGCGAGCGTGATGAGGCAAAACGGGGTATAGCTGCCGGCTATGAGCAGGTAAATGCAGCTGTGGTCGATGATGCGAAACACGCGCTTGGCGCGAGCGGGCTGAATCGCGTGATAGAGCGTGGAGGCCAAGTATTCGAGGATGATACTGACGCCATAGACAATTGCCGCGGCCATGTGGGCCGGGCCTCCGCCGCGCAGGGCAGCGAATACGATCAGGAGCACCAGGCCCGCGATACCCAGCAGGCAGCCGACACCATGGGTGACGGAGTTCATGATCTCCTCGCCCACCGTGTAGTGTGGAACGGCCGCGGTCTTGGGTCGCGGCTTAGAACTGTCGCTCGAATCGGACATGCCGGTTACATCCTCCAATGTAAAGAGTTCTCAACACTATATCAAAGCGTCTGGGTACGTGCGAAATTTGCACCATACGTGACCCTTTGTTTACCCATTCTTTGCTTGTTGACGCATCAACGGCGAACATCCATAATGCGCTTGTTTTAAATGTTGATGTATTAACATGTTATAGGAGAATACCGCATGGCTCAAAACGCACATTACCATCGAAAGCTCAAGATAGCCGGCATCGTTGCACTGGTGGTTGTCATTGCGCTGCTCGGATTTGCCGGCAACTTTCTGTTTGACTTCGCGCTGAATCCCCGCGCGCCATACACCATGAAGATGATGCAGGACGGCAAGGACGCCGAAAAGGGCGAGCAGATGGATGCCGAGGAGGGCGAGGCACGGGCGTGGTTTAAAGAGAACCGCGAGAGCAGCAGCCTCACCGCGGACGACGGGACTGAGCTCGCCGCCTGGTATTTTGCTGCGTCGGAGAGCACACACGACTACGCCGTCTGCCTGCATGGATATACCAACGAGCCTATCGGTATGGCCCGATACGTCAAGCGATTCCACGACCGCGGCATGAACGTACTCGCACCCGCCGCCCGCGCCCACGAGCGCTCCGGCGGCGACTATATCGGCATGGGCTGGCCCGAGCGCCTCGACATCGTCGCATGGATCGAGCAAATCATTCAGGCTGACCCCGAGGCGCGCATCCTGGTCTTTGGCGAGTCGATGGGTGCGGCAACCGCCATGAACGTCGCGGGGGAATCTCTGCCCGCAAACGTAAAATGCATTATCGAGGACTGTGGTTATACGAGTGTTTGGGACGAGTTTTCTCTGCAGCTCAAGGACGTGTTCGGGCTGCCCAGCTTTCCCTTGCTCGATGTAGCAAACTTGGTGTGCAACGTGCGCGCGGGCTACGACTTTCATAAGGCGAGCAGTGTGGAGCAACTCAAACACGCGACGGTTCCCATGCTGTTTATCCACGGCGACCAGGACACCTTTGTGCCGTACGACATGCTCGACCAAAACTACGACGCGTGCGCCAGCAAGGTCAAGCAAAAGCTCACCATCCATGGCGCCACCCACGCCAAGAGTGCGCAAGTTGACCCCGAGCTCTACTGGAATACGGTCGACGACTTCCTCGACGAGTATTTTTAGGCAAATAGTACGGTTTACTGGTCTATCTGACTCCCTAGCACTTCCGAAAAGCCGCCCGCGAGCGTTGTGCTCGCGGGCGGCTTTTGCTCGACTTACGCCACAAAGGCGCTTGTTTTGTCCAATAGCTAGGCGCTATTTGACCTCGATGAGCTCGTACTTGCTCGTGCCCAGGCCGATCTTCTCGGCGTGCGCGATGCAGGTGCGCCAGTCGGTGTCGGGATGCGTGATGCAGAAGGGATCCTTGGCCTGCTCGCCCTCCAGATGCTCGTGATTGTGCTCCATCTTGGCCACGCTATCGGTGAGCTCGGTATTGGGCAGCGGCTCGGATGCCATGACGGCATCGGCGCAGGCCTGGTCGATGGCGACCGGGTCGAAGCTCGCGAACATGCCGATATCGTTGACGATAGGCGTGTCGTTTTCGGGATGGCAATCGCAGTTGGGGCTGATATCCATGGCAAGCGAGATATGGAAGCTCGGGCGGCCGTCGACGACGGCCTTGGTGTACTCGGCAATCTTGCAGTTGAGCACGTCGGCCGCGGCCTCATAGCCGGGCTTGATGGCGTCCTGGTTGCACACGCCGATGCAGCGGCCGCAGCCCACGCAGCGATCGTGGTCGATGGTGGCCACGTGCACCGTGCGAGTAGCGCCGCTGGCAAGCTCGCGCTCGCGGGTGTCGTTGAACGAGACGGCGTCGTGCGCGCAGATCTTTTCGCAGGCACGGCAGCCAACGCAGTGCTCGGTCGCGACATTCGGCTTGCCGGCGGCATGCTGTTCCATCTTGCCGGCACGGCTGCCGCCGCCCATGCCCAGGTTCTTCATGGCGCCGCCAAAGCCGGCCTGCTCATGGCCCTTAAAGTGGGTGAGGCTAATCACGATATCGGCATCCATGAGCGCCTGACCGATCTTAGCCTCGTGCACGTACTCTCCGCCCTCGACCGGGACGAGCGCCTCGTCGGTGCCCTTGAGGCCGTCGGCGATGATGATCTGGCAACCCGTGGCATACGGGGTAAAGCCGTTCTGGTAGGCGGTGTCGATGTGCTCGAGCGCGTTTTTGCGGCTACCGACATAGAGCGTGTTGCAGTCGGTGAGAAAGGGCTTGCCGCCCAGCTCCTTGACGACATCCGCGACGGCGCGGGCGTAGTTGGGGCGCAAAAAGCTCAAATTGCCCAGCTCGCCAAAGTGAATCTTAATGGCGACGAACTTGTTCTCAAAGTCGATCTGCTCAATACCGGCGCGACGGATGAGGCGCTTGAGTTTGTCGAGCTGGCTCTCGCGAGCATGCGTGCGCAGGTTGGTGAAGTACACCTTAGCGGGTGCTGCGGGTGCAGTTGCGGTCATAGATATATCCCCTCGGTCTATATGGCGTTACAGACATAGAGGATAGTACCCGTTGAAGTAGGGTCGAAGTCAAGCGCGGCACCTAGTCATTGGGGACAGACTTAAATGACTGAAACCACTCATTGGGGACAGACTTAAATGAGTGGAAGTCAAGCGCAACACCGAGTCGTTAGGCACTCATTGGGTAGTCATTGGGGACAGACTTAAATGAGTGAAACCACTCATTGGGGACAGACTTAAACCACTCATTGGGGACAGACTTAAATGAGTGCCTCGCCACCTGGCAGCTAGGGACGTTCCTTTCCTGCCGGCAGCTGGGGACAGTCCTTGCCAGCACGGCCGGCGAACCGGCGAATCGGCAAAGACTGTCCCCGATGACTACTCCTGCACCTTGAGGGCTTCGGCCAGACTGACGCGCTTGATGGAGCGCGTGTGCAGCAGCGCCACGACCAGGTAGGTCGCAAAGCCAATACCGACGCATGCAGCCATGGACCAAGTGGGCACGTAGATCTCGATATTGCCGTTGTAGGCGAGCAACATCGAGCGGAAGATGGCCGTGAGCGAGCCAATAATGACCGGCAGGCTCAGCACGAGCGACGCCACCACGCACAGCGTGATCGAGCGGATGTACAGATGCGAGATCTCGCCATCGCGATAGCCAAAGACCTTCATGTAGCTAATCGAACGGGCGCTGTGGTCGATCACAGCCTTGGTCAGCAGGTACATAAACAGCAGGAAGATAAACACCGCGAGCCCGATCATCATTCCGATCATTTTGCTCATCATGCCGATGAACTGGTCGCCCACGGCACGCATGTCGTCGGGCGTGGTGTCGCCGGCAAAGTAGCGCGCGTCGAGGTCGAGCTTCTCGTCGCTCACATAGCCGTTAAAGTAGGCGGCATCGTTGTCGAACAGCTCGTTAAAGTCATCGATGCTCATATAGATGTTCATGTCCGACTTGGAGCCCCAGGCACAGTCCTTGCCCGCGTACTCAAAGGAATAATGCTCGCCCTCGTACTTGTCGCTGAGCGTGACCTTCTGGCCCTCGCTCCAGCCAAACTTATCGAGCAGACCGCCGCCAAAGACGACGCGGCCATCGCCGATGTTGAGGCCCTTCCAGTAGCGCGAATCGGACGAGATGCCGTAGACAGAAATCGTCTCCTCGCCATTACCATCGCCGCGGTTGTATTGCAGCTGGTAAACGGCATATTTCTCGGCCTGCGCGATTGCGCCCGCGCCGTTGTCAATCGTGTTGACCGGGTGAATGTCGTCGTTGTCGGTGTCGATCTTAGAGGCCTTGTCGATCAGATCGATGGCCTCATCGCGGTTGCAGCCGAGGGCATCGGCAAGATCGTCAAGGCGCGCGTAGAGCGCATCCTTCTTGTCCTGGACCTTGGCAAGCGCATCCTGCGCTGCGGTCAGGCTCTCGGCAGACGGAGATGCGGTCGCGGCATCGGCTGCCGTCTGCGCCGCATCGGCCGCGCCGTCAAGCTCGTCATCGGCATCCTGGGCGGCAGAAAGCAGCGCGCCGTCAACCGACTGCAAGCGCTCGAGTGCCGACCACTGCTCGCGCTCCTCGGCAGTGCCCTCGAGCTCCAGCGGCGCCTTGAGTGTGTACTGATGCTCGGCGACCAGGCTCGTCTCGAGGTTGTCCGCGTAGTGCGTCATCGTAGGCAGAATCGCCAGGCCAAAGAGCAAAAGCAGCGACCCAAACGCAATGCCCACGAAGAGCGTGGCGAAGTTGCCCAGGTTGCGCAGGAAGACGCGCAGGCGGAAGCGGGAGACAAAGCCCATGCGTTCCGGCAGCTGCAGACCGCGCTTGGTACCCGACTTGCCGCTCGCCTCGTGACGAAGGAACTGCAACGGCGTCTTGCCCACCTTGCGAAGCAGGCCCACCAGCGTGATAAGGATGAGCGCGGCGGCAGGAACCACGGCGCACTTCACAAAGATCTCCCAGCTCCAGTACACCTGGAAGGGCGGCAGGCTGTACGAACCGTAATAGAGGCTGCGCATGGGCTCGGTAAAGAACACAACGCCGAGCGCAGTGCCCAAAAGCGCCGCGACCACGCCCACGATGGCGGGAAGTGCCAGGTAGTGCAGCACGATCTCGCAGCGGCGATAGCCGCTGGCAAGCAGCGTGCCGATAATGGCGCTCTCCTCCTCGATGGTGGCGTCGGTGAGCACCACAAAGACAAACGCCATGATCACGATGATTATGTTGAGCAACGTCATCCACATCATGGAGTCGCCGTCCACGTCGTCGCGCGCATAGCCAATGCCCTGATTGGAATCGGCGTCGGTCAGATCGTCCACGCGCGCATCGGCGTCGGTCAGTGCCTCGACCATATCTTGCTCGGCGTCGATGCGGTCCGCGGTGGGGAGGTCGCGATCGGTAAAGGTGAAGGAGTAGGTGTAGGCGGGTGCGCCGCCGGCATCTTCGAGCGCGGCAAAGCCGCCATCGGTGACCTCGGCCACGCCGTACGTGATGGTGTTCACCGTAAAGTCCGAATTGTTGAGGAACAGCGCCTGACTATCGGGCTGGGTCATGATGCCGCAAATGGTGTAGGTGCGACCCTCGAGCTCGACTTTATCGCCCACGGACAGGTTGTTATTAGTGGCAAAGACACGGTCGATGGCCACCTCGTCATCCGCCTTGGGTTCCCCGCCCTCACAGTAGGACGCGATATCGACCTTGGTGCGGTGCGCATAGGTGCGCAGCGTGCGCTTGGTGCCGTCGTCGCCGGCGGTCTTTTTGATGATGGCGTCGATGGAGAAATTCTTGTAGAGCGTGACGCCGCCGACGTCGTCGGCTGCGTCCTCGGCTGCCTTGAGCTGATCTTTGGTGGCCTCGAAGGAGGTAGTCACGCGGCCGTCCTCGATCGTGTATGCATCGCGCATGTCGTCAATGAGGCAGCCGATGGAATGCGCCGCGAGCAAAAAGCCCGACGTGAGGGCGATGCTTCCGCACATAAGCAAAAAGATGCCCAGGTACTTGCCGGTATTGCGGCGCAGCTCGCGCGGGAGACGTTTTGCGAGAGGTGTCATGGCGCCGCCTACCAATCGAGTTCGGCGGCCGCGACGGGCGACTCGTTGAGCTCATCCTCGACGATGTGCCCGTCGCGCAGGCGCAGCACGCGATTGGCCATGCGCGCGATGGCGGCATTGTGGGTGACAATGATGATGGTGCAGCCGTAGGCGCGGTTAACATCCTCCATGAGCTGCAAGATTTCCTTGGACGTCTTATAGTCGAGCGCACCGGTGGGCTCGTCGCACAGCAGCAGGCCCGGGTTTTTGACGAGCGCACGGCCGATGGCGCAGCGCTGCTGCTGGCCGCCCGAGACCTGGCGCGGGAACTTGTTGCGGTGCTCGTAAAGGCCCAGCGAGCGTAGCAGGTCGTCAATGTCGAGCGGCTTTTTAGACAGGTGCGCCGTGACCTCGATGTTCTCCTTGATGGTGAGATCGGACACCAGATTGTAGAACTGGAAGACAAAGCCCAGCTCGCGGCGGCGGTACTCACCCAGGTCGGCGGGCTTGAGCACTGTGAGGTCGCAGCCGTCCACCATGATGGAGCCGGCGTCGGCATCTTCCAGGCCACCGATCAGGTTAAGGAAGGTCGACTTGCCCGAGCCCGAAGGCCCCAGCATGACGCAGATCTCGCCGCGATTGATGGACGTGTCGATGCCGTCGAGCACCGTCAGACGTGCATCTCCATCGCCGTAGTGCTTCTTGAGCCCCTTGACCTGGACGTAGGCCTGCTTCGTCGCCATGCTATCCCCCATTGTTAGCCTCGTACTACTTTATGAGCGTAATAGTAAACCATGGCGAACTAATTTGGAGTGAGGCCTGGGATTTATTTCAGACTAGTCATTGGGGACGTTCTTAAATGACTAGTCAAACAAGAGCGCCCCCAATGACCACTCATTTAAGTCTGTCCCCAATGACTAGTAGTAGGCCCACATGGCTTCGACTTCGTTGAGGACCTCTACGACGCCCCAGCGGCGGACGCTGCGGCTGGCCGAGTTGGGGTCGTAGACGCCAATCTGGTCGGCGTCGTCAATACCGTAAAGCACGATGTAGTGTCCAACGCTGGTAAAGGTGCCCGGTCGAACGGCGGCGATGACGGGCGCTCCCGAACGCAGCGCCTGAGTCATCGAGTCGCGATCGTTATGGAGCTCCGTTCCGTTAAGTCCCAACTGCCACGCGCCACTCGTCATAAACGACCATTCGGTTGCGCCGGTGGGGGCGTAATTGCCCGCCTCGGAAAGCGCGCACATATCGACGGGGGTCATATTGGTGCGTCCCGTCTTAAAGATGTAGACCATAGTGAGGCACGTGGGCCCGCAGGCATTTTGGCGGATGGTGCCGCCGGCGTAAGGCAGCTCCGACCACGCAGGGTCGATCTGATAGATATGGGGCATTGTGCCGGCTTGCCATTGCGAGCGTGGGGTCGAAAAGGCGAAAGAATAACCGGGTGCGACGGGGGCCTTGAGCAGCTTATCCTCGGCGGTGGGCTCGAGACCGGCCGACCCGTGGGACATACAGGAGCTCATAAGCACAAAGACCAGACAGGTAAGGATAGAGCACAGTGCGAGGCGAAGTCGACGAGCCGGCAGGGCGGGGGCATTCACGTGCGATGTCGAGCGGTAGGGCTTGCCGTCGCGTCCACCTTGGGGATGCGAAAAGAAGCGGTTGATATGGATGCCGGGCTGACGTGCGCCGTTGCGGCGCAGTTGCGGAACCTCGGCCTGACGTTGTCGAGTGCGCGCGCCCAAGCGGCTATCTTGCTGCGCGCTTGCGCCCGTGCTCAGACGGCCACTCTGCCGTGTTCTGCTTGACTGCTGCCGAGACGAAGGCCTTGGTTGCTCTTGGAGGCGTTGCGGATTGCTGCTCGTGGCACTTCTGGGCGTAGGCGTGGTACGGCCAGCAAGGCGAACGCTTTGTCGCCGTTGATCACCGTCGTTGTATCCGTATGCCATTCGTACCGCCTTGTCTCATGTATAACCTGTCCATCCTACAAAAAAGATGTGCAACAAATGGGTCTGCGCGTCAAAAGCTCGGTAAACGGTACGAAAGGCGCAAAACACACGGCCTCAAAAACATCTCTATATGCGTCCGATGAGCGTACGCCCGTCGGACGGGCGGCAACAATGAGCGGCAAACCGTGCCGTTCGTCCCAAAAACGGCGCCGCTCGTTTTGCAGTTCTGCCTTCGGTCGAGCTACAAGCGGAGCTGCTGCGCCAAGGCCGTATCTTAAAGCCACGAAATAAAAGAGCGCGGCAAAACAGACCGCGCAAGGGGTGACGTCAAGGGGCGTCAAAAAGGAAAGGAGGGGAACAATGGCGGACAAGAACGCAGAAGTTGCAGTCGAGGATAACGGCGGCATGAAGAAAACGCTTTCGCTCTGGAACTTCTTCACCATCGGTTTCGGTGCCATCATCGGCACCGGTTGGGTTCTGCAGGTCGGCGACTGGATGGTCGTGGGCGGCGGTCCCGTTCCCGCTATGATCGCATTCCTCTTGGGTGCAATCTTCCTCGTGCCCGTCGGAGCTGTTTTCGGTGAGCTCACGGCCGCTATCCCCATCTCGGGCGGCATCGTCGAGTATGTCGATCGTAGCTTTGGCCGTACGCTGAGCTACATCACCGGTTGGCTCCTGGCTTTGGGCAACGGTATCCTGTGCCCGTGGGAGGCCATCGCCATTTCGACCCTCGTGTCCGAGATGTTCGGCAGCCTGCCCGGTCTTGAGTGGCTGCGCGCCGTCAAGCTCTACACCATCCTGGGCGCCGACGTTTACCTGTTCCCGACGCTGATCGCGCTCGGCTTCGCAGCCTACGTCATCTTCCTCAACTTCCGCGGCGCCAGCTCGGCCGCCAAGCTCCAGGCCTTCCTGACCAAGGCTCTGCTCTGCGGCATGCTGCTCGCCATGGGCGTCTCGCTGTTCACCGGCTCGCCGGACAATGCCATGCCCGTGTTCTCCCAGGTCACCGGCGCTGGCGGCGGCAAGGCCGCTACCGAGGGCGCCAGCCTGTTCGCCGGCATCGTGTCGGTCCTGGTTCTGACCCCGTTCTTCTACGCCGGTTTCGACACCATTCCTCAGCAGGCTGAGGAGGCAGCCGAGGGCCTCAACTGGAACAAGTTCGGCAAGATCATCTCCCTGGCCCTGCTGGCCGCCGGCGGCTTCTACATGGTCTGCATCTACTCGTTCGGCACCATCCTCGACTGGCATGAGTTTGTTAAGAGCCCGGTTCCCGCGCTTGCCTGCCTCAAGGGTATCAACATGCTCCTGTACCTGGCCATGCTCGTCATCGCCACGCTTGGACCCATGGGCCCGATGAACTCCTTCTACGGCGCCACGAGCCGCATCATGCTCGCCATGGGCCGCAAGGGCCAGCTGCCCGAGAAGTTCGCCGAGGTCGACCCCAAGTCCGGCGCTCCCAAGCTCGCCTGTGTCGTTCTGGGCGTCATCACCGTCATCGGTCCGTTCCTGGGCAAGAACATGCTCATCCCCCTGACCAACGTGTCGGCTCTCGCCTTCATCTTCTCCTGCGGTATGGTCGCCCTCGCCTGCCTGCGCATGCGCTTCACCGAGCCCGACCTGCCTCGTCCCTACGAGGTGCCCGGCGGCAAGTTTGGCATCGGCCTCGCTATCGCTGCCTGCGCCATCATCATCGGCCTGCTCGTGATTCCGTTCTCTCCCGCCTCCCTCAACATGGTGGAGTGGAGCATCGTGATCGGCTGGTTGGCTATTGGCCTGGCCCTCATGGCTTTCACCAATTCCCGCAAAAAGTAACGCCTGGCCGGGGCGGATTGGGTGCGCGGTATCCTCTCTCCCGCGCACCGAACCCGGCACCACTTGGGTAGCTTTGTGAGGCCTTAACCCAACACGGCCTCGCCCACTATATGGATCCATAAGGAGGAACCATGTCCACTAAGTATGCAATCGTTGGCGGCAAGCTCATCGACGGCACCGGTGCCGAGCCGGTCGAGAACTCCCTCGTTCTCGTCGACGACAACGGCAAGATCGAGTACGCCGGCACTATGCAGGACCTTCCCGAGGGCGTTGAGGTTATCGATGCCGCCGGCAAGACCGTCCTTCCCGGCCTGATCGACACCCACCTGCACTTCTCGGGCAACCTGACCGACGATGACACCGATTGGGTCATGCAGCCGCTCCTCGAGAAGCAGGCCGTCGCCGTCAAGCAGGCCTACGACTGCCTCACCCACGGCCTCACCACCGTCTGCGAGATCGGCCGCTTTGGTATCCAGATCCGTGACTGCATCGACAAGGGCGTCTTTAAGGGCCCGCGCGTTCTGGCCACCGGCCTCGGCTTCTGCCGCGTTGCCGGCCACGGTGACTCCCACCACTGCACCCAGGAGCTCAACAAGGAATCCCATCCCTGGGGCGACCAGGTCGATGGCCCTTGGGATCTGCGCAAGGCCGTCCGTCGTCGCCTGCGCGAGAACCCCGATGCCATCAAGATCTGGGCTACCGGTGGCGGCATCTGGCGCTGGGACTCCGGTCGCGACCAGCACTATTGCTCCGAGGAGATCCAGGCCGTGGTCGAAGAGGCCAAGATGGTCGGCATCCCCGTGTGGAGCCACTGCTACAACAACCACGCCGCTGCCTACGATTCCGTTCGCTTTGGCTGCGAGCAGCTGATTCACGGCTTCGATATCGATGAGCGCACCATGGACCTCATGGCCGAGCAGGGCACCTTCTTCACCCCGACGATCGCCTTCCTGCCCACCTGGTACGCCACCTATCCGCCCGTCTACGTCCCCGAGCTGCACGACAAGTACGAGGGCACCCTGGTCGAGAAGGAGCTGCAGCGCAACTACGACTGCCTGCGCGAGGCCAAGAAGCGCGGCGTCGTCATGACGATCGGCTCCGACTCCTTCTCCTTCGTCACCCCGTACGGCACCTGCTCCATCGAGGAGATGTACGAGTTCGTCGACAAGATTGGCTTCACCCCGGTCGAGACCATCACCTGCGCCACCCTCAACGGTGCCAAGATGTGCCACATCGAGGACGAGACCGGTTCCATCGAGGCCGGCAAGTGCGCCGACCTGCTGGTCGTCAACGGTGACGTCGCCGCCGACATCCACGTGCTCAACACCGACAACATGGACGTCATCATGAAGGACGGCTGGATCGTCGAGGCTGGCACCTTTGGCGAGGCCAACAAATACAGCGCCTAAACTACCGTTCATCGACGACTGGATGTAAAACACAGTATTTGATTGCATAATGCAATGGAGAGGGTCGCTTGCGGCCCTCTTTATTGCTATGGGTGCGATAGATAAAAGGGGATGACGGTGGATTTAAACAGGCTGATTCTGGGCAAGAGCTACAACTCTACCAAGGTCTTTCGTACGGCCCAGCATGTGGTCCAGGCCATCCTGCTCGGTGTTGTCGTTCCGGCGCTTATCCTGCTGCTTATCTGGGATTTAACCGATAATCCCAATCCCGTTCCGGGCGTTGTCGTTATTGCCGGCCTGGTCATGCTGTGCTTCTTTTTCTCGTATGTCTTTGTGGTCCCCGACGACCTCACATCGAGCGCAACCGACCGTACGCTCGCCATCGCATCAAAAATATTTGCCTACACGTCGCGCGGCCTTACGCCCGAAGCGGCCCTGGGCGCCTCTAAAATTATCCTGTCCGAGACCATCGCCTCTGCCATCTGCTTTACCGATGGCAAACAGGTGTTGGCAAGCTGGGGTGAGGACTCGGCAAAGTGTCCTGCCGGCACCCCGGTCGTGCTCAAGACCACGCTCAGTGTGATTGAGACGGGCGAGCAGAGCGTGTTTTCGCGTGACACATCCAATGAGACGGGCGGCTATTTTCCCCGCCTGCGCGCCGGTATTGTCGCACCGCTTACCGTGCGCGGGCATTGTGTGGGCACGCTCGAGCTGTATTACCCCCGCCTGAGCAGCATCGATATGCGCCAGACGGCCCTTGCCTCGGGTTTTGCCGATCTCATTTCCACGCAGCTCGCCAGCTTTGAGCTCGAGCGCCAAGACGAGCTCACAGCCCGCGTTGAGCTTCGCGCCCTGCAGTCGCAGGTCGACCCGCATTTTCTATTCAATACCATTAGCACGATCGTGTCGCTCGTTCGAACCGAGCCCGACAAGGCGCGATCGCTGCTGATCGACTTTTCCAACTACTATCGTCAGACGCTTTCTGACTCCGATACGCTCACCACGCTCGAGCACGAGGTGGAACAGGGCACTCGTTATATCAATCTTATGCAGGCCCGGTATGGCGACGGCCGTCTGCGCGTCTCGGTCGACATCGACTTTGAGGTGCGCGACAGCCTGGTGCCGCCGTTTATCTTGCAGCCGCTGCTCGAAAACTGCATCAAGCATGCGCAGCGCGAGATCGAGCCGCTTTCTATTCGTGTTAGGGCTTTCGAGACCGATGACGGCTTGGAGATCATCGTCGAAGACGACGGCATCGGAATGAGCGAAGAAGTCTGCGCGCATCTGTTTGAGCAGCATCGCCGAGAGGAGCCCGAGAGCATTACCGCCGACGGCTCCATCAAGCGAGGTTGCGGTCTGGCGCTCTTCAATGTGCTTCAGCGCATCCATTTCTTTTACGGAGAAGATTCTGGCATGCGCGTGAAGTCCCAGGAGGGCGTGGGGACGCAGGTCATCGTTGAGCTGAACGGCGAGCCGCATGAGCCGGCGCCGTTGACGGTGTAGCACGCGAATGTATTGAGAAGAGAGGAAGCGCATATGTCCGAGGGCTGGAACATCTTGGTGGTTGATGACGAGCCTCCTATTAGGGCCGAACTACGCTATCTGTTGGAAAAGGATACGCGTGTGGGACAGATTGCCGAGGCGGGCAATGTCACCGAAGCCGTGGAGTCGATTCTGTCGAACAAGCCCGACGTGCTGTTTTTAGACATTACCATGCCCGGTCGCTCGGGAATTGAGCTTGCCGAGACGCTGCAGAACCTAAAGACGCCGCCGATCGTGGTGTTTGTGACGGCATTTGCCGAGCATGCGGCCGATGCCTATAACCTCGATGCTGTCGATTACATCGTCAAACCGGTCGAGGATACCCGCTTGTCAAAGGCGCTCGACAAGATCGAGACCGCCTTGGGCGCTCGCCGCGTCGTCCATGCTCCGCGCCAGCCTTTGCGCCTGACGGTGGACCGCGGGGGTAAAAAGGTGTTCATTCCCGTGGCGGATGTCTGCTACTTTGAGGCGCGCGCCGATTTTTGCAACGCCGTCTGCGCCGAGGGAACATACCTGATCAATGAGTCGATTTCCTCGCTCGAGCGGCGCCTGGCCTCCGAGGGCTTTATCCGTGTCCACCGCAGTTATCTGGTCAATTTGGAAGACGTGCACAATGTCGAGATCGGTTCCACGGGTCTTATGGAGCTCAGGCTCGATCGCGTAACCTCGACGGTGCCTGTGTCCCGCCGTCGCGCTGCCGAGGTCAAGTCGCATTTGGGGCTTGCGTAAGGGTCGGTGCGCCATCGTTTGCCGTTGCAGGTTTGGCATGACTGTGCGGTGGGCATAATGGATTGCATCGAATGAAATCGAAAGGATCATTATGCCCGCGCTTATCACCCATCATCTGTTTGGCGAGGAAAGCATTGAGCGCCTGCCTCAGGGCGTTATTACGTCCGACGAGGAGCGTATTGCCTTTATCCTGGGCAACCAGGGTCCCGACCCGTTCTTCTTTCACGTGCTCACGCCGCGCATTTCTGACTGCACGCTGCTGGGGCAGGTTATGCACCGCTCGCGCATGTCGCGTCAGTTCTCGTGCCTGCGCGACGGCGTGTCGCACCTGCAGCCGCGCGACGCCAATCTGGGCCGCGCCTTTGCGCTGGGCCTGCTGTCTCACTATGTGCTCGACCGCAATGCCCACCCCTTTGTCTACGAGCAGCAGTTTGGCATTGTCGAGTCCGATCCCGAGCTGGAGGATTCGGGCAGCCAGGTTCACGCCGTGCTCGAAAGCGATCTGGACGTGCTGATGCTACAGCTCAAGCGCGACGGTGCCACGGTCGAGGATTATCCGCCGGCGGGCGAGATCGTCACCACCGACCGCATCAATCGCGTGGCCGGCGTGCTGATGAGCTACGTCGCCGGACGCGTGTACGGCATCGATATCCCGGTGGGGGAGTACGGCGGCGCCGTGGCCGATATGCAGATGCTCTACCGCACCATCGAGCCGGCGGGTTCGGCCAAGACGCGCGCGATTGCCCTGCTCGAGGGCTTGGTGCACGACTATTCGCTGCTCGATGGCCTTGCGCACTGCGTGACGACCGAGTTGCCCGAGCGTACCGGCAACCTGGGCCACTTGGCATGGAAGAATCCCTTTACCGGCGAAGTCTCGACTGAGAGCTTCCCTGAGGTCTTTGACCGTGCGCTGCTCGATTACGAGTGCACGGTTGCCCGCTTTATCGAGACCGGCGATATGGAGGCCGTGACCAACCACGTCAACTACAGCGGTCGTGTGCTCGGCACCGACGAAGAGTTTGACCGCGAGGAGTAAGGCTCGCGCGCGCCCCTTTGCCGAATCTTTACCGGCGGTTCTGGACAATTGGGGTACGATGAACTAACTGCATATCGGGCGAATACGAAGGGGCCTTGTCCATGAAATACACCAAGCTCGAGCGTAACTGGGTTATGTACGATGTGGGCAACTCGGCCCTCGTGCTACTCAATACCTCGGTGGTGCCTATCTACTTCAATGCAATCAATACCGGCGCTTCCTCTGCCGACCTCGTGGTCGCCTGGGGCAACGCACAGACGATTGCCTCGCTGGTCATTGCCATGCTCATGCCCATCCTGGGCGCGCTTGCCGACTATGCCGGCAACAAGATCAAGTTCTTCCTGGGCTTTTTCCTAACCGGTTTGGTCCTTTGCTTTGCGCAGGCCATCCCCATGTCCGCCATGGCGTTTTTGACCGTCTACGTGCTGTGCACCATCGGCCTTAACTCGTCCATGACGTTCTACGATGCCATGCTGCCCGACATCACCACTGACGAGCGCATGGATGCTGTGTCCAGCTCGGGCTACGCCTGGGGCTACATCGGCTCCACCGTGCCGTTCATCATTTGCCTGGCACTCATCATGGGCGGCCCTGCTCTTGGTGTTCCCACCATGCTGGCGACGCGCCTGTCGTTTATCATCACCGGTGCCTGGTGGCTTATCTTTACCCCTGTCTCTTATACACATCTC
>URWM01000006.1 GCA_900551655.1 uncultured Collinsella sp. | reverse complement strand
AGATGTGTATAAGAGACAGGCTCCAGCGTGCGTGTGCTCACGACCGGCGCCGCCGAGGAGCAAGAGCTCGTCAACCAGGCGCTCGCGGGCCAGGACTACGCCGACGCCGGCACCGGCCCCATCGGCTGCACCATCGCGACCCACGTAGGCGTCGACGCCATCGCCATCAGCTACTGCCCCCGCTACCAGCCAACTCGCTAGGGACGTCCACATCAGTTGCGGTGAAATAGGGACTGTTTTTTGGCTTATCAGCCGCAAATCAGTCCCTATTCCACCGCAACTTAGAAATCGGCGATCAGCCCAGCGGACCCTGAAAAAGCTCCTGATGAGTGCCCATTCGCACCAGCCTGATCACTGGGTTAGTCTTATGGAGCAGATATAGAACGACCACATCGACCAAGCCATCGGATAGGTGGAAATCGATGTGGCCGTTATAGTTTCCGCCCGGGTTTGAAAGCTCATGGGCGCCATATTCCGCGGGAAGCGAGCCGTGAGCTGCAAGCTCTGCGACTGCCGCCTTAAACTCGGTTTTTAGTTGCGGATGGATGCGCATCGTCCGTTTGTAATCCGCCTTAAACTGAGCCTCGACTTTAATCTCGAACATCGCTAGTCCTCATCGAGGAATGATATGAGCTCATCAGCGTTATTGAATGACGGGATGTCGTCTGGCAGAATCCCCAACTCATGAGCCTCGGCAATCACCATGGCGCGTCTCGTCGCTTCGTTGGGCACCTCCGCCCTTCCTACGATCTCAAAAGGAATCTTTCGTTGATTTACCAGCTGTCGAACAGCAAGGTTGAGATACGAATTGAGACTCAGGCCAACCGTATCCAAGAACTCAGTCGCCTGTTCCTTGAGCCCTTCTTCGATGCGAACCGTCGTAGGCTTAACCGTTGCAGTAGACATACGCGACCTCCTCGCCCTCGTCTTTTGCATCAGTATACCCAGTATAGATGGCAGACTGATGTTAAATAGCATCAATCTGCCGTTCTCATTACTACAACAACAGGCACGCTCGCCCTACATCAGCCCACTTAGGGCAATGTCGACGGCTTCGTTGAGGTCGTCGGTGATGTGTACGAGCTCGGGATCGAGCGGGCTGATCATACCGGCATCCATCACCGGGCCGTTGAGCCAGTCGAATAGGCCCTGCCAGTACTCGGTACCCACCAGCACAAGCGGCATGCGCTTGACCTTGTGCGTCTGCACCAGCGTGAGTACCTCGAACATCTCGTCAAGCGTGCCAAAACCACCGGGAAACACGATGGCGCCCGAGCTGTATTTGACGAACATGGTCTTGCGCACAAAGAAGTAACGGAAGTCCATGCCGAGGTTCACGTATTTATTGAGCCCATGCTCGTGTGGCAATTCAATGCCCAGGCCAACTGACTTGCCGTTGACACTCGCCGCTCCTCTGTTAGCCGCTTCCATGATGCCGGGGCCGCCACCGGTGATGACCGCCACGCCACGTTGCGCAATCTTGCGCCCGACGGTACGCGCCGCCTTGTAGAGCGGATCGGTCTTGGGCGTGCGGGCGCTGCCGAAGATGGTCACCGCGGGCCCAAGCTCGGCAAGCGCGCCAAAGCCGTCGACAAACTCTGCCTGAATGCGCAGCACACGCCACGGATCAGCATGCAACCAGTCGGTCGAATCCTCGGGCGCCAGCAGGTTGGCGTAGGTGTTGTCCTTAGGAATCATGGGGCCGCGCATGACCACGGGGCCGCGGCGGTACGTCTCGTCGTAGGCAGGCTCGCCCTCGACGTTCTCATTCTTAATCATGGGATGCTCCTATCGAAAATAGAAACGGGCGGGGTCGACGCCATGCGTCAAACACCCGCCCGAACATCAACCATTCGGTATGGTACCCACGTTGTATCAAGCGCTTGCAAGGCATCGGTCAGCGGTCGCGCAGACGATGTTAGCGAACGTGATGACCGGCCGGCGCTCGCCCCTTGCCGTTGCCCGCGCTCTGCAAGCGCCCGCGCCGCTCTTAGTAGTCCACCGCCGCAGGACTGTTCATCCAGTCGCTCACAAACGCGCCGTAGCGGCCCTCGATAATGGCCTGGCGGGCACGCTGCATAAGGTTGAGCAGGTAGTAGATGTTGTGCATCGACAGCAGAATGCCGCCGAGCATCTCCTTCTGCGTGACCATGTGACGGATGAGAGCGCGGCTGTAACCGCCCGTGCACACCGGGCAGGTGCACGTGGGATCGATGGGGCCGTCATCGTGCGCAAAGCGCGCGTTGCGGAAGTTAAGGCGACCCTCACTGGAGAACGCCGTACCCATGCGGCCGGTGCGCGTCGGCAGCACGCAGTCGAACATGTCGATGCCCACGCCAACGCCGCGCACGAGCGTGGTAGGGTTGCCGACGCCCATGAGGTAGCGCGGCTTGTGCTTAGGCATGTACTCGGAAACCAGCGGCGCCAGCGTCTCGAACATGGTCTCGTGGTCCTCGCCCACCGAGTAGCCGCCGATGCCGTAGCCGGGGAAGTCGCCGCACTCCTCCAGGTGGCGCAGCGATCGAAGGCGCAGGTCCAGATGCATGCCGCCCTGGACGATGCCAAAGAGTGCCTGGTCATCGCGGGTGTGAGCCTTGTAGCAGCGCTCGGCCCACATGCTTGACAGCTCCACGGCGCGCTCGACGTAGGCGCGCGTGGCAGGATAGCCGGGGCACTGATCGAGCTGCATGCAGATGTCGGAGCCGAGCTTCATGGCGATTTCCATGTTGTCCTCGGGCGTCCAGAACACGTGGCGGCCGTCGTAGTCGTTGACGATAAAGCGCACGCCCTCGTCAGTGAGCTTGACGGCGTCGTTGTGGCTGAAGACCTGGAAACCGCCCGAATCGGTGAGGATGGGGCCGTGCCAGTTCATAAACTTGTGCAGTCCGCCCAGCTCGGCGATGGTGTCCTCGCCGGGACGCATGGACAGGTGGTAGGTATTGGCAAGCACGATCTGGGCGCCGAGCTGCTTGACGGTCTCGGTAGGAATACCCTTGACGTTTGCCTTGGTGCCCACGGGCATAAAGATCGGCGTCTCGATGTCGCCGTGCGGGGTGTGCAGCACGCCAGCGCGCGCGTGCGTCGTCGGGTCCTCGGCGATCAGGTCGAATTTAAAAAGGCTCTGGTCCATAAACTGGAACTCCTTGGTTGCGGTTCATACGCAAACCATTATACGGGCAACCAACGAGGAGCACCGACTCGACAGAAACTGGCGCAAGGGAGATGTAGTCGTTGGGTAGTCGTTGGGGACGTTCTTAAACGACTAGTCGTTGGGGACAGCCTTCAGGACCACCTGGCAAGGGAGTGTCCCCATCTGCCGGCACTTAGGGACTGTCCCCAAGTGCCGGCAAGAGTGTCCCTTTTGACTAGTCATTTAAGAACATCCCCAACGACTACCCATGAGAGGCCTTCTGTCAACAACACAAACGCCGATGCTATGGCACCGACAGCGAAAACCCGCCAGAGCGAGCAAGGTGCCTTGAAACAAGGCGGCATTGATCTTTTGATCATGACGCCGAAGTTGAAAGGCAGATTGCCGCTCTGGCGGGTTTGCAGCGTCAACTGGTTACACGGGCTGGTAAGCCCGCGTAACCCTAGTAGTTGGCTTCGTAGCCGTTGCCGTCGCCGGTGGGCTCTTCGTAGTAATCCGAATCGCTCGAATCAGTCGAATCGTCCGAATCGTCAGAGCTGACCGATGAGGTTGCGGTGCCGTTGGCGTAATCATCGGACGTGTTGTTGTTCAGGTCGCCGATCGTAGAGCTGGAGCCATCGGACTGGCCCATGGTATTGGGGCCCTTGGGATCCTTACCAGCGTCGACGCGCTCCATCATTTCCTTAAGCTCGTCCTCGTAGACAAAGACGTAGCTCACGCCATCAATCATGGTGCTGGCATCGGCATACGAAGGCAAGTTGGCCGAATAGATGCCGTCAACATCCATGCCGCGCATAGCATTGACCGTAGAGACGATGTCCTGAACGCTCATATCGGTCACGAGCATGTCGGACAGCGAATTGACGAGGTCGAAGACCTTGGTGGCATCGAAGTTGTTGAGGATCTGGTTGGCGAGGGCGCCGAGCACCTGACGCTGGTGGCGCATGCGTGTGTAGTCGCCATCGGCATAGATGTAGCGGCAACGGGCATAGGTAAGGGCGGTCGCGCCATCCATGTGCTGCTGACCGGCGGTGATCTTAATGTCGAGATGCTCGGGGTCGTCGACATCGTCGGTTGCGTTAATGTCGATGCCGCCGACCGAATCGATGAGCGACTGCATGCCGTCGAAGCTGACCTCGGCATAGTGGGAAATCTGGACACCGCACAGCTCGTTGACTGCCTGGACCATGGCCTCGGCGCCACCAACGGTATGGCAGGCGTTGATCTTCATGGTCTCGCCCTTGTACACGACCTTGGTATCGCGCGGAATGGAGATGAGCGTCGCCTGTTTTTGCGTGGGGTCGATACGCGCCAGAATAATCGAGTCGGCGCGGTATGTATCCTCGCCCGGGCGACCGTCAGTGCCAAGGAGCAGCACGTAGAACGGGTCCTTTGCCTCGTCGGTATCAACCAGGATCTGGCGCAGGTTGTCGGTAATGACATTGGAATCGCCGAGCTTGCCCATAATGGTGGCAAACCACAGGCCGGCGGCAGTCGTAGCGCTCAGCAACACACCGAGCACAGCAATGAGCGCAACGCGGCGAACCGTATGGCCGCGACGGCGCTGACGGGCGCGCTCGGAATAGCGGGCAACGTTATCGCGGCTATAGATTTTTGCCTGAGCGCCGGTCGAAGGTCTTCGAGATTCCGTAATGGGCTTTTTCTTAAACATAGGCAACCTGCATTAGTAGATGACGGGATCGGGAACAGTGGCGTGCTCGACATGAGCGCCAAGCGCCTGCAGCTTTTCGACAAACTGTTCGTAGCCGCGCTTAATGTGATGGATGGCCGAGACCTCGGTCGTACCGTCGGCAATGAGGCCGGCAACGACGAGTGCCGCGCCACCACGAAGATCCGGTGAGGTTACCTGAGCGCCGGAGAAGCCCTTGACGCCGTGAATCATGGCGTGGTGGCTCTCGATGCGAATATCGGCACCCATGCGCACCAGCTCGGATGCAAACATAAAACGATTCTCGAAGATGTTCTCGGTGATAACGGAACTGCCGTCGGCCAGGGCGGAGAGCACCATGATCTGCGCCTGCATGTCCGTGGGGAAACCGGGGAACGGGAGCGTCTGGATATCGACCGGCTTGATGCGCTCGACGCGATTAACGTGGACGCCATCCTCGATGCGTTCGCAATCGATGCCCATGAGCTCCATCTTCTTGAGCACCATTCCCAAGTGAATGGGGCAAAAGCCTGTGACGTCGACACCGCGGTCGTCTGCCATCAACGCACCGGCAACGATAAAGGTACCGGCCTCGATGCGGTCGCCCACCACGCGATGGGTAACGGGATGCAGCTCTTCCACGCCCTCGATGGTCACGACAGGCGTACCGGCGCCGACAATCTTAGCGCCCATCTCGTTGAGCATGTTGGCGAGATCGACGATCTCGGGCTCGCGGGCGGCATTGTCGATAACCGTGGTACCCTTCGCGCGCACGGATGCCATAATGAGGTTCTCGGTCGCACCGACACTGGCGAACTCGAGCGTGACGGTGGTACCGCGCAGACCTTGGGGCGCATTAGCGTTGATGTAACCGTGGGCGGTATCGAACTCAACGCCCAGGGCCTCGAGACCAAGAATGTGCATATCGATCTTGCGAGCACCCAGGTTGCAGCCGCCCGGCATGGCGATCTTGGCGCGATGGAAGCGACCCAGCAGGGGTCCCATCACGGCTGTGGAAGCACGCATCTTGGCAACGAGCTCGTAGGGGGCCTCCCAAGAATCGACCTGAGAGGTATCAATCTCGAGCGTGTGCTCGTCGAGAACATCGATCGTAGCGCCCATGCCCTTGAGCACCTTGCCCATCACGTGGACATCGGAAATATCGGGCACGTTCTGCAGCGTCGTCTTGCCCGGCGCCAGAAGCGTTGCTGCCATGAGTTTGAGCGCGGAGTTCTTGGCGCCCGAGACGGGCACGGAGCCTCCGATGGCGTGGCCACCCTCAACGCGGATAATATCCAAGGTCTACCCTTTCAAAAAGCATGCCCGGGGTGGCTGGGCCATCCCGGGCATGATGTGTTCGCAAATGGTCGAACGCTAAATCGTTTGACTATTGGGCAAGCTTGAGCTTACACCATGCGATTTCATTATAGAGGTAGGCGCGGCGTGCATCATCCTCCGACAAATTACCCAGCTTCTCTTCAAAACCTTGAATATCAGCTTTAACCTTGTCGGCGTCGACGGTCGCCAAATCGCAAGCGCGCTCGGCGAGGACGGTCACGACATCGTCCGCAACCTGGGCATAGCCGCCGGCCACAGCAAACGTGTGGTCGACAGTGCCCATGGCCTTATCGGAAACGCGAACGTAACCGCGGTCGATCGTGCAGATTTCGCTGGAGTGAGCAGGCAGAACGCCAAACTCGCCATCCGTGGACGGAATCGACACAAACGCAGCGTCGCCCTCATAGGCGCAGCTCACGGGGCACACGATGCGGATACGCATAACCTACTTCTCCCCCATCTTGCGGGCGCGCTCGCGCACGTCCTCAATCGTGGAAGCATAACGGAATGCCTGCTCGGGCAGGTCATCGGCCTTGCCGTCAACAATCTCGGCGAAGGAGCGAACGGTATCTTCGACGCGGACGTAGACACCGGGGTTGCCAGTGAACTTCTCGGCGACGTGGAAGGACTGGGAGAGGAACTGCTGGATCTTACGGGCACGGTTGACCGTAAGGCGCTGCTCCTCGGACAGCTCGTCCATACCCAGAATGGCGATGATGTCCTGAAGGTCGGAGTACTCCTGCAGGAGCTCCTGGACCTTGACGGCGACACGGTAGTGCTCCTCGCCGACGATCGAGGGATCAAGAGCGTCGGAGGAAGACGCGAGCGGGTCGATAGCCGGGAACAGGCCGAGCGACGAAATGCTACGCGAAAGAACCGTGGTGGCGTCGAGGTGTGTAAACGTCGTGGCAGGCGCCGGGTCGGTCAGGTCGTCTGCGGGGACGTAGACAGCCTGGACGGAGGTAATGGAGCCCGTCTTGGTCGAGGTAATGCGCTCCTGGAGGTCGCCCATCTCGGTTGCCAGCGTGGGCTGGTAACCAACGGCGGAGGGCATACGGCCCAGCAGTGCGGAAACCTCGGAACCTGCCTGGGAGAAGCGGAAGATGTTGTCGATGAACAGCAGAACGTCCTGGCCGCGATCGCGGAAGTACTCAGCGGTGGTAAGGCCGGCCAGACCGATGCGCAGACGCGCTCCGGGCGGCTCGTTCATCTGACCATAGACCAAGCAGGTCTTGTCGATAACGCCAGACTCGCTCATCTCGAGGAACAGGTCGGTGCCCTCGCGGGTACGCTCGCCGACGCCGGTGAACACCGAGGTGCCGCCGTGCTCCTGGGCGAGGTTGTTGATGAGCTCCTGAATCAGAACGGTCTTGCCGACGCCGGCGCCGCCGAACAGGCCCGTCTTGCCGCCACGGATGTAGGGCTCGAGCAGGTCGACGGCCTTGATGCCGGTCTCGAAGATCTCGGTCTTGGTGGTGAGCTCGTCGAAACGGGGCGCTGCATGGTGAATGGGGTAGAACTCCTCCACCTCGGGCATGGGCTTGCCGTCGACGGGCTTGCCCATGACGTTCCAAATGCGGCCGAGCGTCTTGGGGCCAACGGGCATCTTCATGGGCTCACCGGTATCGGTGGCGATGAGGCCGCGCTGCAGGCCGTCGGTCGAGGACATGGCGACCGTGCGGACGACGCCGCCCGGAAGCTGGCTCTCGACCTCGAGGATCGTGCTCAGATGACCGATCGGGGTCTCGGCCTCGACCGTGAGCGCGTTGTAGATCGGGGGCACCGCACCGTCAAACTTGACGTCGACGACAGGGCCGATGATACGCACGATGCGACCATCGCCGGCAGTCGCCTTCTTGGTGGCTTCCTCGACCGCAAGCTTTACGGTGTTATTAGCCATTACTGTTCCTCCAATGCTGAGGCTCCGCCGACGATCTCGTTAATCTCGGTCGTGATCGAAGCCTGGCGCACGCGACTATACGTGCGGGTAAGGGTCGAGATGATCGCGGTGGCGTTTTCCGTCGCGGAGTGCATGGCCTTGCGGCGTGCACCCTGCTCGGCAGCCGCCGAATCGATCAGGGCCTGGTAGATGACCGTCAGGATATAAGACGGCACAAGCTTGCCGAGAACATGCTCGGGAGAGGGCACGAACTCGAACGTGGACGAGATGCGCTTAGGGGCGTCGGTCTCGTTCTTACGCGGACCGTGGGCCATAGCGATCATCTCGGGGTCGAGCGGCAACAGATGCTCGACGCGAAGCTCCTGATCCACGCGGTTCTTGGCGTGGTGGTAGACAAGCTCGACACGGTCAAGCTCACCGGCACGATACGCATCGCAGATATGAGAGGAGATCATGCGGGCCTGATTGAAATCGGGCTCAGAGGAGTTGCCCTCAAAGTGCATGACGACGTTTGCGCGGTCACGGAAATACGTGGCCGGCTTACGCCCGCACGCGATGATCTCGCACTCGATGCCGTCGTTCGCCCAAGAAGCGGCGAGCTTTTCGGCCGTGCGCTCCACCGTCGTATTGAAACCGCCGGCAAGGCCGCGGTCCGAGGCAATGACGACAATCAGGCCATGCTTGACGCTCTCATGCTTCTGCAGCATGGGATCGGTGCCCGAGCAGGAGGCGTCACCGGCAACCGTCAGCATGACGTCGGTCAGCGCCTCCTTATAGGGCTCGGCCTGCTTGGAGCGATCGAGGGCACGACGGATCTTGGCCGTAGAGACCATCTCCATCGTGCGCGTGATCTGCTTGGTCGTGGTAACCGAGGAGATTCGCTTCTTAATGTCGCGAAGGTTGGCCATGGGGCTTAGTTCTCCTCTGATCCAGAAACATCCGAATGGTGCTTGGCCATGAACTGCTGCTTGAAGTCGCCGATGACGCGCAAGAGCTCAGCCTTGGTGTCATCATCGATCTTCTTGGCGCGAACCTTGTCGAGCAGCGAGCCAAAGCCATTGTCCATGTACTCGATGAGCTCGGCACGGAAAGGCAGCACGTCGGCAATCTCCAGGTCATCCAGGAAGCCCTCGTTGCCAGCGAACAGCGTAACGATCTGCTCGCCAACCTCAAACGGCTTGTAGCGCGGCTGCTTAAGGAGCTCGGTCATGCGGGCACCATGGGTCAGCTGCTTCTGAGTAGCCTCGTCAAGGTCGGAGCCAAACTGCGTAAAGCCAGCGAGCTCCTGATAGGAAGCGAGGTCCAGACGGAGGTTGCCGGCGACCTGCTTCATGGCCTTGGTCTGCGCATCGCCACCGACGCGGGACACGGAGATACCCACGTCGACTGCCGGGCGCTGACCCTGGAAGAAGAGCTCGGACTGCAGGTAGATCTGACCATCGGTAATGGAAATGACGTTGGTCGGAATGTAGGCCGAGACGTCGCCGTCCTGGGTCTCGATGATCGGCAGTGCCGTCATGGAGCCGTAGCCGTTCTTCTTGGACATCTTGACGGCACGCTCAAGCAGACGAGAGTGCAGGTAGAAGATGTCGCCAGGATAGGCCTCGCGTCCGGGCGGACGATGCAGCGTCAGCGACATCTGACGGTAGGCCACAGCCTGCTTGGACAGGTCATCGTAGATGACGAGCACGTGGCCGCCGGGGTTGGTCTCGCTGGCGGGCTTGCCGTCCTCGCCGTTGTACATGAAGAACTCGCCGATAGCGGCACCGGCCATAGGCGCGATGTACTGCATAGGGGCGGAATCGGCAGCGGTGGCCGAAACGATGATGGTGTAGTCGAGCGCACCGTGCTGAGCGAGGGTCTCGCGGATGTTGGCAACCGTGGAGGCCTTCTGGCCGATGGCGACATAGATGCAGACCATGCCCTTGCCGCGCTGGTTGAGGATAGCGTCGATGGCGATGGCGGTCTTACCGGTCTTACGGTCGCCGATGATGAGCTCACGCTGGCCGCGGCCGATAGGCACCATGGAGTCGATAGCGAGCAGACCGGTCTGAACCGGCTCGCACACCGGGGTACGGTCGATGACGCCTGGGGCCTTGAACTCGATAGGACGACGGTGCGTGGCGACAATGTCACCCAAACCGTCGATAGGCTGGCCGAGCGGATTGACGACGCGGCCGAGCATGGCGCGGCTCACGGGGATATCCATAATGCGGCCAGTGGTGCGGCACTCGTCGCCTTCCTTGATGGAGTCGACGGCACCGAACAGAACGGCGCCGACCTCGTCACGGTCAAGGTTCTGGGCAAGGCCGAAGACGGTCTCACCGGTATCGGAGCTCTTGAACTCCAGAAGCTCGCCTGCCATGGCGCTCTTGAGGCCGGAGACGCGCGCGATGCCGTCGCCTACCTCGTCGACCGTTGAAACCTCATGCGTATCGACCGTCGCGGAGAGGCTCGTGAGCTGCTCCTGCAGTTTCTTGGCGATATCCTGGGCATTGAGGGTTTCGGACATTAGGCTTCACCTCCGTACGAATTAGCAGAGTTTGCGAGGGTCTCCTGCGCGATGCGCAGCTGCGTCTTGACGGAAATGTCACGACGCTCGCCGCGGGCCTCGAGCACCAGGCCGCCCACGATAGACGGGTCGACCTGCTCGATAAGGAATACCTTGCGGCCGAAGTCCTGCTCGCATTTCTTAGTGATGGTTTGACGCAGCTCGTCGTCGAGCGGGATCGCCGTGGTGACGGTCACGCCCACTACATCCTCGTCTTCCTCGGCAACATACTTAAAGGCAGCTGCCACCTTGGGAAGAAGGTCGAGCTGGTCGCGCTTGGACATGGTGTCGAGCACGGCGATGATCTCGGGGCTGGCGCTAGCCAGGCGCTCGATCATCTCGAGGTCCTCGAACACATGGTTCTCGGCCTTGGCGGCTTCCAGAAGGGAGCGCGCGTAGGTCTCGAGCACCTTGTCCTGATAGCGGCTAGTCGGCATTCAGGCTACCTGCTTCCTGGATGTAGCGCTCGATGAGCTTCTTCTGCTCGGCATCGTCCTCGAGTGCCTCGCCCACGATCTTGGTGGCGACGGCAACGGACAGGTCGGCGATGGAGCTCGCGGCACCGGCGTAAATGGACTTGCGCTCGTCCTCGACGGTCGTATGGGCCTTGGCGATGATCTCCTCGGCCTCCTTGTGAGCAGCCTCGATGATACGGGCGCGCTCGGACTCGGCGTCCTTACGGGCCTCGAGAACGATGTCGGCAGCCTGACGACGGGCGTCAGTGACGATCGAGTCGGACTCAGCGCGCTTGGCGATAGCCTCCTGCTTGGTCTTCTCGGCCTCGTCGAGGCTCTCCTCGATCTTCTTGCCGCGCTCCTCCATGGTTTTCATGATGCCCGGCAGGGCGACCTTGGCCAGCACGATCCAGATAATCAGGAAGGCGATAAGCGCCGGGATGAACTCCGCCATCTTAGGGATGAGGATGTCCGCACCGGCAGCGCCGTCCTCGGCGAACGCGGAAACCGGCATGAGCAGCGCGGCCGCGGACGCGGAGAGTGCGATCGCGCTCTTCTGGGATGAAAGATTCATACTTGACGCTCCGTGCTATTTAACGATCAGCGCGACAACGAAGCCGATCAGAGCCAGAGCCTCGCCGAAGGCGGAGCCCATGATGAAGACGGTGAACACGCGGCCCTGGACCTCAGGCTGACGGGCCATAGCACCCGTAGCACCCAGAGCAGACAGGCCGATAGCAAGACCAGCGCCGATAACACCGAGACCGTAACCGATAACTCCCACGATTCCTCCTTTGTCGTGCGTGTCTTATTTCACGCAGGATAACCTTTTTATAACTGCCGGGCTCCATGGGTACGGGCACCGGCGGTTTAACGAATTGCCTTACCTTTAAGGCGCGAACGGAAGACTACTCCTCCTCCGCGACCTCCTCTGCCTCGGAGACATACACGGCGGTAAGGACCGTGAAGACGTAAGCCTGGATGGCGCCGACCACAAGCTCGATCGCATAGATCAGGATGAGGATGGCAAGCCAGGCCAGCGAAGGCAGGGCGCCGACGGCGTGGGCCGCGGAAACCTGCTGAAGCAGCGGCTGCATGAACATGCTCGCCATGATGGCGAACGAGCCCATGACCACGTGTCCTGCGAACATGTTGCAGAACAGACGGACGGCGAGCGTGATGAGGCGCAGGAAGGTCGAGAAAAGCTCGACGACCCACACGAGCACGTTCATCGGGAAGCTCACGCCCTGCGGGGCGAGGCTCTTGATGTAGCCGATCACGCCGTGAGCCTTGCATCCGTAGTAGATGAAGTACACGAAGGCGAAGATGGCGAGCGCGGCGGTGGAGCCGATTGCACCGGTGCCGGGCTTCATTCCCGGGATCAGGCCGATCATGTTATTGATCAGGATGAACAGGAAAAGCGAGCACAGGAACGGGAAGTGCTTCTTCCAGTTCTCACCCACGACGCCCTTGCCGATATCGTTCTCGACGTACTCGATGATGTACTCGAAACCGTTGACGAAGAAGCCCTTGGGAACCAGGGTCTGCTTCTTCTTGAACACGGCCAGGACGATCAGGAGCACGATCGTGGAGACGATCAGCCAAAACGAGTACTGCGTGATGCCGCAGCTCAGATCGCCCACGACAGGGGTGGAGCTGAACTCGCTGACCAGATGATTAATCTCATCAGGCAGCTTTTCAAAAATTTCCACGACTTACCTTTCGACCTCATGAGGATCTCGCAGCGCCTTGGCGACGCGAACCGTGCAGGCGGCCATAAAGGCCACGAAGCCGATCGCCTCGCCCAGGAGGAACATGCGAAATGCCTCTCCGAACAACACAAACACAACCAAGGTAAAGACGAGCAGGGCGACTGCCGAGACCGCCAGGCTCACCATGCCCTTGAGCATGTCCGCATTCTGTTTATCGTCAAGAACCGGCTTGAGCGTAAAAACAAAGGGAAGGAAGGCAATTGCGCCCGCGATGGCACCTGCAACGATAGCGAGCAGATCGGCTATCTGAAACACTGGCGTCCTCACTTTCCTTTTTAACGCCTCACAGCACAGTCCCAGCCAAACATTGGTGACTATTGTACGAGCCAATCGCTAAAGTACAACCGTAAAACAAACGGTTAATACGCACCTGTACGTTTTCTTAAGGCCTTCTTTATGCCGCAGGTACGGTAATACGTTTTTTCGAACCCCTCAGCGCAAAACGTCCGTTAACAGAAGTGCGCGTGGACGACTTTTGCTCGCCCGCGCGCACCATTTCTTCGTATTTTCGACGTTAGCCGGTATGGCCCAGAGATTACAGCGTGCCGTAGATGCGGTCTCCGGCGTCGCCGAGGCCGGGAACGATGTAGGCGGCCTCGTTGAGATGGTCGTCGATGGCGCACGTATAAATATGGACGTCGGAGTCCTTTTCGGTCAGCGACTTGAGACCCTCGGGTGCGGCGACGATACACAACATGCGGATATCCTTGACACCGCGCTCGCGCAGGTAGCTGATGGCCATCTCGGCCGAACCGCCCGTGGCGAGCATGGGGTCGACGACCAGGCAGATGCGCTGGTCGATATCCTTGGGCATCTTGCAGTAATACTCGTGCGGCTCGTGGGTGACCTCGTCGCGCTCCATGCCGATGTGGCCCACGCGAGCGGAGGGCACCAGGTCGAGAATGCCGTCGACCATGCCAAGGCCCGCACGCAGGATGGGCACGATGGCGAGTTTCTTGCCGGCGAGCTGTTTGAACGTGGCGGTAGTGATGGGGGTCTCGACCTCGACGTCTTCCATAGGCAGGTCGCGCATGGCCTCGTAGCCGTCAAAAAGCGCGAGTTCGCGCACGAGCTGGCGGAACTGGTTGGTACCGGTGTTTTTGTCGCGCAGGATCGACAGCTTGTGCTGGACGAGCGGATGATCGACAAGCGTCACACGGGACGCATCGTAGGTGACGGTCATGGGTTGATTGCCCCTTTCGTTGCGGCCGCAAAACGGCCTTGCTGACAAGGCGCGCAACAATGTTGCCGCCGCACGCCATGCATAAGTTTAGCGGTTTGTTGTATCGAGCAGCCCATCGCAGCCCTACTGTGCGGTACTGAGCGAGCGCTTGACTGCATCACGCCAGCCCGCAAGGTTTTGCTCGCGACGCTCGGCGGACATATGGGGAAGGAAGGTCCTAACGATCTGGGCATTTTGCTCCAGCTCTTCAAGGTCTTCCCAATAGCCGACGGCAAGACCCGCCAAGTACGCGGCACCGATTGCCGTGGTCTCCACCGTCTCGCATTGCAGCACGGGGATATCCAGCAGGTCGGCCTGGAATTGCATGATGAACTCGTTGCGTGAGGCGCCGCCATCGACGGACAGGCGCTCAATCGAAAGTCCCACGTCCTGCTCCATGGCGCGCAGCACGTCATAACTCTGGTAGGCCATGGACTCGCAAGCCGCACGCACAATGGTCGCGCGACTCGAGGCGCCGGTCAGGCCGCACACGATACCGCGAGCATGCGGGTCCCACCAGGGAGCGCCCAGGCCTGCGAAGGCGGGAACGAAGTAGCAGCCCTCGTTGTCGTTAATCGAAGTGGCGAGTTGCGCGGACTCGCTCACGCTCGAGATGATGCCCATGTTGTTGCGCAGCCAGTTCATGGTTGAGCCGGCGGCAAAGATAGAACCCTCGAGCGCATAGCTGATCTTGCCGTCCGCGGCGATACCGATCGTGGAGACCAAACCGTTCTTGGATTCGACGATCTCGTCGCCGGTGTTCATGAGCATAAAGCAGCCCGTGCCATAGGTGTTTTTGGTCTGGCCGGGATGGAAGCAGCAGTGGCCGAACAGCGACGCCTGCTGATCGCCCGCCACGCCCATGATGGGCGGCATGTTGGTCATGATGTCGCTCGCGACGCGGCCGTAGTCGCCCGAGCTCCAACGAACCTCGGGCATCATGGAACGCGGGATGTCGAAAAGTGCCAGCAGATCGTCGTCCCAATCGAGCGTATGGATATTAAAGAGCGCGGTGCGGCTGGCATTGGTGTAGTCGGTGGCAAAGACCTGACCGCCGGTGAGGTTGTAGATGAGCCAGGTGTCGATGGTGCCGAACATGAGGTCGCCCGCCGCCGCGCTCTCACGCGCACCATCGACGTTGTCGAGGATCCACTGCACCTTGGAAGCCGAGAAATACGGATCGAGCGTGAGTCCCGTGCGGGAGCGCACCAGTTCTTCTGCGCCCTGCTCGACCAGCTCGTCGATCAGAGGTGCGGTGCGACGGCATTGCCACACGATGGCGTTGTAGATGGGTTGGCCGCTTATGCGGTCCCACACCACCGTGGTCTCGCGCTGGTTGGAGATACCGATGGCGGCGATGCGGTCAGAATGGATGCCGCTCTTAAACTGGACCTCCATCATCACGCCGATCTGGCTGGCAAGCACCTCCATGGGGTCTTGCTCTATCCAACCGGGACGCGGGAAGCTGGTTTTGACGCTACGACGTGCCTGCGCGACGATGCAGCCGTACTCGTCGACGATGGTCGCAAGTACCGAGGTGGTGCCGCAGTCGAGCGCCATGATGTAGGAACCGCCAAAGTTAAACGAGGCATCTTCCATGCCCAGGCTGCCCAGATTCAACGACATCGCTTACACCTTTCTATTACATCGGGTCGGACAGGACCCGCTCGATCTCTGATGCGGGAAGTGCGCCTTGGCGCAGGATCTGGAGTTCGCCGTGCTGGAACGACACGATGGTCGAGGCGTCGCGACACGGGGTCTCGCCGGCGTCGACGGCAACATCGACCCCCTCCAGGATGCGCTCCTCCACCGTGACAAAACTTGCCGGCGCGGGCGCGCCATGCGTGTTGGCGCTGGTGCAGGCAAGAGGGCTGCCGCAGGCGCGGATGAGCGCTTGCACCACGGGCGAGGCCGAAGCGCGAAGTGCCACCGTGTCGTCGGCGGCGCGCATAAAGGTCGGCACGCAGGGGGCCGCCTTGACCACGATAGTCAGGGCGCCCGGCCAGCATCGTCGGGCGAGCACGCGGGCCTCATTAGGGATATCCACGCCATAGCGATCGAGCGCCCCGGCATCATCGACCAGCCAGGCAACCGTTTGGGTGAGCTCGCGCTGCTTGAGGGTAAAGATGCGACGATAGCCGGTACCGAGCGCGGGGACCGCGGCGCCGTTGACGGTGGCCTGCGGATCGCGCGGCCACGGCAGAGGCTCACTTGTATCTTGTGGAACGGCATCCGAGAAAGCGTTGACCGCCACGGCGACACCGTAGACCGTCTCGGTTGGAATAAGCGCCAGGCCGCCGCGACCGAGTAGCTCGGCCGTGCGCTCGACTGCAAGCCGATGCGGCTCGCGCGCTCCCTCGTATACCCGATAGACCGTCTGCATGTGTATGCCAGCCCCTTACGCTCTGGTGCAAGTTTGTTTACTGTGGGGCATTCTCGCACGAAACGTTCAACCTATTTGCCCAGAGCGCATGTTGGTTTGGTGAGCGGCTCTAGTAGTCGGTGAAAGTGAGGGGGTTATTGGACTGCGACGAACTTCTTTGGCCTGCCGGCGTGGCGTTCTTGGGCGGCGTAGCGCTCGATGCTGTCTATCGTTATCATCCGACGGCCGTCGACGAGTTCAACATCGAGCTTTCCGGCTTTGACCAGCGCGGTAATCCGCGGAGCAGAGACTTTGAGGTCCAGCGCTGCGTCTTTAAATGTTCGGCACGCCGCTTCCCGAGCGTCCTCGTGGTCGATTTCGACTGAAAGGGCCACGACCTCGGCCGATCGTTCGTACCCTGCCGGAGTCAAACCGTTGTTGAGGTCGTCGGCCAAAAACGCCATCAGTGCCTCGGTGGCATGGGCAATCGCTTCTTCGCGCGTATCGCCATCGGCAAAGGCGCCGGGAATCTGCGGGAAGCTGGCGCAGTAACCGTCGTCTTCTTTTATGAGAATGCAGTCATAGGTAAATCGCTGCCTCATTTTGCCTCCAACTACCATCCAGCTTGGCGACGAATACTTGCCCACGTGCCCTTCTTTGGTCGATCACCACCCGAGCCGTTCACGGTGACAACACGGTCACCGGAAACATACTTGGCATGACTACCGACTTGCGCGACCTTCACGAATCCATCGTGCTTGAGTAGGACAATGATTTCCCGAAAGGTAGGAGGTTGCATGGGCCGACCTCTTTCAGCCGTCCTAATTATAAACTACTTTATAATTTTTGCTAACCAGTTAATAAATATTACTGGCGCTGTTTGGGCTCGGTGACGATGGCTCGGACGATACGGGGGCGATCGGTGAGGTCGCGGACGATGCGCACGTCCGACAGACCCGCTTGACGACAGAGCTCGGCCGCAGCGTCGAGCGCGCCCTCGTAGAGCTCGCAGGCAAAGAGGCCGCCGGCGCGCAACATGTAGGGCGCCGCGTTGAGCAGGCGGCGGAAGATATCGAGGCCGTCGGCACCACCCTCGAGCGCCAGATCGGGCTCAAAGTCCTTGACCTCGTGCGGCAGCGAGCGCATGACATCGGTGGGGATGTAGGGCGGGTTGGAGACGAGTACGTCAAAGGTGCCCCACTCGTCGTGGGGAATGGAGCTCACCAGGTTGGTGAGGCTAAAGGCGACCTCGCCGGACGTGAGGCCAAGCGCATCGCGGTTTTTGGTAGCAAGGTCGATGGCGCGCGGCTCGATATCGGTGGCGGTGCAGGCAACGTGGCCGCGGCGCTCCCAGGCAAGGGAGAGCGAAATGCAGCCCGTGCCGCAGCCGACCTCGAGAACGCGGGCGATGCGGGGCTCGGCTGGGGCAGGCGAAGCGGCATCCTGAGCTGAAGCCGTCTCCTGGTCGGCACCCTCGATGGCGATGCCGTATTCGTCGAGCTCGGACTCGGCGGCTTCCGCGGCTTCGGCTTCTGCTGCCTGCGCGGCGGCTTCCTCGGCCTCGCGATCGGCCAGTTCCTCGGCATAGGCACGGCTGCCCAGTACGTCGCTGCCTAGCGCCGCCT
>URWM01000005.1 GCA_900551655.1 uncultured Collinsella sp. | reverse complement strand
CGAGATTCCTCTACGTCTCGTGGGCTCGGAGATGTGTATAAGAGACAGGGCCTCCTCGCCCATGGTCTGGATGTCCTCGTGGAAACGCGCATCGGCCTCAAAGGCGGCGTTGACGGCGGCATCAACCTCGGAGCGCGTGATCTTGGGTCCACGCACGCGACCGCGACCGGCTTGCGCATCGGCCACACGGTCGACGGCGAGCACCTGATACAGACGGCGCTTGAGCTCGGTCTTGTCGTGATAGGGCACAAACGGATACAGGAACTCGATGTTCTGCTCGCGGATCTCGTCGATGTTGAGTGCCAACGCCGTGGGGTAGCTCATGACGATGGGGCAGTTATAGCAGTTGCCAGCCGTCGGATCCTCCTTGCGCTCCCAGCGCACGCACGGCATCCAGATGAAGTCGACATCGCGGTCGATAAGGTTCATCACATGGCCGTGGCTCATCTTTGCCGGATAGCACACGCTCTCGGACGGCATGGACTCGATGCCCGCCTGGTAGGTCTTCTTGCTCGACTGGTCGGACAGCTGCACGCTAAAGCCCAGGCGCGTAAAGAACGCATGCCAGAAGGGGTAGTTCTCGTACATGTTGAGTGCGCGCGGGATACCCACGGTGCCGCGCGGGGCCTCGTCGGGGCTCAGCACCTCGCGGTTAAAGAGCAGCTCGTTTTTCTTTTTAAAGAGGTTAGGAGCCTCGGTTTTTTGCTTTTTGTGGCCGGCACCCTTCTCGCAGCGGTTACCGGTAATGAAGCGCCTGCCGCCGCCAAAATCGTTGACGGTGAGCTGGCAGTTGTTGGAGCAACGGCCGCAGCGGACGTGTTTTTGCGTCACGGTGAGGTGCGCGATGTCCTCGGCCGACAGGATGGTCGAGATGCCGTCGGCACCAGCGCGATCGCGGGCGAGCAGGGCCGCACCGTAGGCGCCCATGCAGCCGGCGATGTCGGGGCGCACGGCATGCACGCCGGTGAGCTGCTCAAATGCGCGCAGCGTGGCGTCGGACATAAAGGTGCCGCCCTGAACGATCACCTGACTGCCGATCTCCTTGGGGTCGCGCAGCTTAATGACCTTGAACAGGGCATTCTTGATGACGGAATAAGACAGGCCGGCCGCGATGTCGCCCACCGTGGCGCCTTCCTTTTGCGCCTGCTTGACGCGAGAGTTCATAAAGACCGTACAGCGACTGCCCAGGTCGACGGGGGCCTTGGCATGGATGGCGGCATCGGCGAACGCGCGCACGTCCATGTTCATAGAGACGGCGAAGCTCTCGATAAAGCTACCGCAACCCGACGAGCAGGCCTCGTTGAGCATGATGTGCTCGATGACGCCCTCCTTCACGCGCAGGCACTTCATGTCCTGGCCGCCAATGTCCAGAATGAACTCGACGCCGGGCAGGAACGCCTTGGCGCCGCGCAGGTGCGCGACGGTCTCGATCTCGCCGGAGTCGGCCTTGAGGGCCTCGATGAGCAGCGCCTCACCGTAGCCCGTGGTGGTCACGTGGCCGATGGTGCAGCCCGCGGGGATGTGGTTGTAGAAATCGGCCATGATGACCTTGGCCGTGCCTAGGATGTCGCCGTTGTTGTTGCCGTACCAGGTGTGCAGCAGCTGACCGTCCTCGCCCACGAGCGCGGCCTTCATGGTGGTGGAGCCGGCGTCGATGCCGATGAACACGCGTCCGGTGTAGCCTTCGAGCTTGCCCTTGGGGACGACTTCCTGGTCGTGGCGGGTTTTGAACTCGGCAAAGTCCTCGTCGGTGGCAAAGAGCGGATCCAGGCGCTCGACCTCGGCACCCTGCGTGTCACCCAGGGCATCGATGGCCTCGATGAGCTGCGGGAACGTGCTGAGCTTATTGGACTCGTGCGCCATGGCAGCGCCGCTCGCCACAAACAGGTGAGCGTTTTGGGGCACAATGCGGTGCTCCTCGTCCAAGTTGAGCGTGAGGTAGAAGCGGTGGCGCAGCTCGGAGAGATACTGCAGCGGGCCGCCCAGGAAGGCGACGTTGCCGCGGATGGGACGGCCGCACGCCAGGCCCGAGATGGTCTGGGTCACGACAGCCTGGAAGATGGAGGCGGCCACGTCCTCGGGGCGGGCACCCTCGTTGAGCAGCGGCTGCACGTCGGTCTTGGCAAAGACGCCGCAGCGGCTGGCGATGGGATAGATGGTGGTGGCGTTGGCCGCGAGCTCGTTGAGGCCGCTCGCGTCGGTGTGCAGCAGGGTTGCCATCTGGTCGATGAACGCGCCCGTACCGCCGGCGCAGGTGCCGTTCATGCGCTGCTCGATGCCGTTGTCGAAGTAGATGATCTTGGCGTCCTCGCCGCCCAGCTCGATGGCGACATCGGTGGCCGGGATGAGGGTCTCGACGGCACGCTTGCTGGCGATGACCTCCTGAACAAACTCCAGGTCGAGCCACTGAGACAGCAGCAGGCCACCCGAGCCGGTAATGGCGCAGGTCATCTGGGCCGTCGGCAGCACGGTCGCAGCACCCTCGAACAGGTCGCGGGCGCAGGCACGGACGTCGGTGTGGTGGCGCTGGTACTTGGCGTAGACGATCTGGTTGTCGTCGTTGAGCACAGCGAGCTTAACGGTGGTGGAACCCACGTCGATGCCCAGGTGCAGGTTGCCGCGGGCGGCCTCGGGGTTGAAGATTGCGCCTTCGGGGGCCTGGGCGGCGGTGACGGCTACGGGCTCAGCGGCGGTGGCGGGCTCGCTGACGACGGACGTCTCCCCTGCCACGTTCTTGGCATCGGCAACTGCCTCGGCAACTTTCTCGGCAGCCGCGGTCGCGGCCTTCTGCGCGGCGTCCACCACGGCGGGCGCGGCCTCGCGTGCGGCAGCAACCACACGGTCTTTAATGCCCTCGACGAGTTTGCTCATTGTCTCTCCTCTTAGTTGTTGGACTCGACGGTTGCGGTGCTGTCGACCGCGTCCTCGAGCTGCAGATTCAATAGCTTCATGCCGTATTCCGGCACGTTGATATCGATGGGTTGGCCATACAGGTCGCCGGGGCGCACAAAGGCGATGACCGTCATAATGCGCGCCATGGTCTCGGGCGATTCAGAAAGGTCACGCTCAAACCAACGTTGGATCATGCCGACCTCGGCACTCACGACATAGGTGACGTAGTAGTCAAAGAAGGTGCCCAGCGCCAAGCCCAAAATGCCCGTCTGTGCACGCGGCACCACGGCCTCGCGTGCGGTATCGATGATCTTTTTAATAAAGGCGGGGTCGCCGCCCGGGCCCAGCAGGGCCCCGATAAGGTCGCGATTAGCCGCAAGATAGCGAAGCAGCTCAACCGAACCGGGTGCCGGCTCGAGCTCGTCGATATTGCGGTAAAGATCGGGTAATTGAGCTGCGGTGATAAGCTCCACCCGCTCGCGAATCTCGGCAAGCAGGCCGTCCTCAATCTGGCTGATAAAGTCGGGGATATCGCGGTAGTGCGAATAGAACGTGCGGCGTGTAAGACCGGCGCGCTCGGTGAGCGACGCGACGTTAATGCGCGAAAGGTCGCCGCTTTCGGCAAGCTCGCTGGCAAGCGCCTGGCGAAGGGCACGCTGCGAGCGAAGGGACCGGCGATCGCATTTCTCGAGCTGGGACAAGCGTCCTCCTTGTTACTCAGCCTGTGCGCTATTGCACAGTGCGAGTATTATTGCACACCGTGTGCATCAACACGTAAAGGCAATATTTGGGATGTGACAAAGGGGCAGCCTCTTTGTCACATCCAGCGACCGCCTAGGTTGTGCCGGTTGTGCCAGGCTTTTAGAGCGGCATTACCGATTGTCCAAAATGTCATTCGTGGGTAGAATAGTGTCGACGGCAGCCCAAGTTCTGGAAAGCTGGGCAGCGCCGTTGTTTGCATTAGGGGGTCAACGCCTTAGCGGCGGCGACCCCTTCTGTTGCGCTTCGAACGCTGCTTGAGTGCCTCGGAAAGGCCGACAAGCGCCGTGAAGAACGAGACCAAAGCGGTCAGAAGTCTCACAAAATCAATCAGATCGGTCATGGGCATCACCTCCCATCAGATGGAGGGCGTTGCCCGGCACATGGAACTGCCGTCAACGATACCGATTCTACCAGAGCCTAGTTATATATACGAATATATGTTCGTATTCCAAGCACACAGACCCCTGTGACAAAGGGGCTGTCCCTTTGTCACATTATTCGATGATGGTGCGGGAGTTTTGCTTGCGCATGGTGGCGAGCATGTGTTTGGGGACGGCATGAACCATGCAACTGCCGATAGTTGTACTCGCGGCGGCCTTGGCGGCATCGCTGCCGTTTTTGGTCGCGTAGCTGTGACGGAAGCGCTTGAGCATGGCGATGTCGTTGCCGCCGTCGCCGTAAACCGCGACCTCGTCCTCGGCAATACCGTAGTAGCCCGCCAGCCAGGCCACGCTCTCGCCCTTGTTGCACGCCACGTCCGTGATCTCGAACATCACCGGATCGAACGGCGCGTTGACCACACGGTCCGAACGCTCGGCCAAATACGCCTTAAGGTCGCGCTCCAGCTCGGGCGAGGTCACACGGCAGTTGATCTTGCACACGTCATGACGCAGGATGTCGCCGATCGACTGGTCGAAGTACTGTTCCTCGTGGTACCCGCCACGCGCACGCATGCCGCGCATCACGATGCGCTTGATAGGGCTGTCCTTTTTAAAGCCCGCCTGGTGCATCTCGAACGATCCGCTCGAAAACATGCCGTCGGGCGTGGAGCAGTCAAAACAGATATCCGGAAACTCCTTGAGCAGCTCCTCGGTGATCTGTGGGTCGATGGTCCAGGTCTTGAGCACCTCGCCATGGCTGTCGCGCACGATGGATCCGTTGGAGCAGCAGGCGTCAAGCGCCAGGCCCGTAAAGCCATGTTCGCCGATCGGCAGCGTCGAGCGTCCGGTCGCGGGAACCACATGCAGGCCAGCCTCGGTCAGCTCGCGAATGGCACGGCGGATGGTCCCATCCGCCTCATGCAGGGCGTTCAGCAGTGTTCCGTCTAAGTCACTCGCAAACATCTTGATCATGGGCGTGCCTCTCCTTCGTCTGCACGATATTGTAGACGAGAACGGGCGCGCCCCAAGAGAGGCACGCCCGTCAGGCGAAAGATTGTCCTACACCGCTGCGGGGCCGTGTTCGCCGGTACGGATGCGGATGACTTCCTCGATCGGCTCGACCCAAATCTTGCCGTCTCCGACGGCACCGGTGCGGGCGGCGTTACAGATGATGTCGACAATGCCGTCGACATGCTCGTCGGCGCAAATGAGCGTGAACTGCACCTTAGGGATCGTGTTGACAAGCAGCTCGTTGCCGCGTACGTATTCCTTCCAGCCATGCTGTGCGCCGCAGCCCTGCACCTGGTTGATAGTCATACCGCGAACATCAGCAGCAAACAGCGCGTCTTTGAGAACCTCAAGCTTTTCCTGGCGCACGATAGCCGTGATCTTTTTCATAATGAATTCCTCTCTTTATCAAAGAAATGAATTGCCATTCAATGACGCGGGTTTTCGAGGTGCCCGAGATTGCCCCGAAAGAGGAGCGCCGCGTACTTCGGTACGCAAGCGACGGTTTGAGGGGCAAGGTCGGGTGCCTGGGAAAGCCGCGCCGCTAGTCAAGTCCCGAGAAGGAGGGATACGCGCTCTCGCCGTGTTGACTCGCATCCAGGCCCAGCGCCTCATCGGCCTCGTCCACACGCAGGCTGCCGTGGAACAGTGCCTTGACCACCGCGGCGATCACCAAGTCGAGCACCAGCACAATAACGACCGTCACCACAATGCCCAGAACCTGCGAGACAAGCAGCGACACGTCGCCCGTGTAGAACAGGCCGCCCTTACCGGTCCACGAGAGCTCCGGCACGCAGAACAGGCCCGTGAGCACACCGCCCAAGATGCCGCCGATACCGTGGCAACCGAACGCGTCGAGCGCATCGTCGTAGCCAAACTTGGTCTTAAGATAGCTGATGGCCAGGTAACAGACGGGCGAGACGATCAGGCCCATGACCAGCGCTGCCCACGGCTCGACAAAGCCCGCACCCGGCGTGACCACCACAAGGCCCGCAACCAGACCGGTGCTGGCACCCACCAGCGTGGGGCGACCGGTGTGCACGCGCTCGACGGCAAGCCACGAGACCATGCCCGCCGCGCTGGCCGTCACGGTGTTGAGGATGGCGAGCGCCGCCACGGCGTCGGCCTTAAACTCGCTGCCGCCGTTAAAGCCAAACCAGCCAAACCAAAGCAGGCCGGCGCCTAGCGCCACAAACGGCACGTTATGCGGACGATAGCTCACCATGCCAAAGCCGCGACGACGGCCGAGCATTAAGCAGAGAATCAGGCCCGTAAGACCGGACGAAATGTGCACCACGTCGCCGCCGGCAAAGTCGAGCGCTCCGATGATGTCGCCGATAAAGGAGCCATCGCCGCCCCAAACCATGTGGGCGAGCGGCGCGTAAACCACGAGCAGCCAAATGCCCAGGAAAGCCGTCATGACACCAAACTTAACGCGACCTGCCAGGCTGCCCGTGACGATAGCGGCCGTGATCATGGCAAACGCCATCTGGAAGGCGATGTTGATGATCTGAGGATAGACGGCACCGTCCGTGGCATTGCCCTCGGCCGCCTGCAGCACCTGGTTGAGCACCGGTAGGCACAGCAACTGGTCAAGGCCTCCAATAAACGGGCTGGAACCGTCGCCGCCGTAGGCCAGCGACCAGCCGGCAACAATCCACAGTACACCAACCAGGCCAATGGCGCCAAAGCACATAAGCATGGTGTTGATGACATTTTTGCGCCTGGACAGGCCGCCATAGAAAAACGCCAGACCCGGTGTCATTAAAAACACGAGCATGGTGCAGATGAGCATAAACGTTGTCGATCCCGTATCGTACATTCGCTCCCCCTTGGTCGCATGAACGTTGTCGGCGCTCATGATGCGGCCGAGGGCCAACTGGTGTAGACCAGATACGGCGTTGTTAAACGCTGCGTTGTCGAATGGAAACGGTGCCGCAATCTTGGAAACGGCACGGCAACGGGCGCGAAACGGATGGGAAATACGCGAGCAAGGGAGCCGTGAGCGCGCCCGCCCCGCCTAGCGCCGGAACAGCTCGCGAGCTCGGTCGCGGAGATCGGTGGCCCGGATGACGCCCTCGTAGCGATTGATGCGCAAGCGCGGAAAGGCATTGAAGAAGCGCAGGTCACGACGGCTGAGCGACACACTCGGCACCGGACGGCTCATGCGCTTGCCGGCAAGGCGACGACTGAGCGACGGACGCGGCATGCTCGGCGCGACATCGGCAACGCGGCGGGCAGCGAGCGCCAGGCCGCGAGCACCATCCGAGATAAACGTCGGCATCGAAGCCTTCTCGCGCAGGGCATCGAGCGCCGCGTCGCCCAGCTCGGCCAGCCAAGCGTTAACGGCGCGACCGCGGATATGCGTCTGCGCCACCGAGTCGATCGCCGAATCGGGAATACGTTCGAGCATTGAGTCCGAGGCATCGGCAAGCGACTCATTGATGCGGTCGGCAAGGTCGGCCCGGACGCGCTCCAGCTGATCAGACAGACGCCGCCAGCTCGCCAACGAGCACACCGCGTCGACCATCATCGCGACCGCGACGATAAAGGCGGACAGTCGCACAATCAGCACCGGCAGATGGCCAAGCAGCCCCAGCAATGCCGGCTCCACTAAACGGCAAATACACAACGCACCCAAGCCAAACGCGCAGGCCCAGTACAGGCAGATGCGTCCGTGCAGGTTAAACGGCAGATGCGAGTAATCCCAAAACCGGGCACCCGTCGTTTTTTCCAACAGCACGCCCACACTATATTCGATCACGCTGCATACGAGCGCGGCAGCGACAAACTGGCTCGAGGCGTCTGGGATTCCACGCAGCAGCAACCAGCACGCGATGCCGCCCGCACCGTAGATGGGACAACACGGCCCTAGCAAAAAGCCGCTGTTGGCAAAGCGTCCGTGGTTGAGCATGGCGCAGACTGTCGACTCCCATACCCAGCCGCAAAAACCGTAGAAGGCAAACGAGAGTACCAGCGCCGAGAGCGGACAGGCGGCAAGCGTCGCGCCGTCAAATGCCATGTCGATCGCGGTTCCCACCGTCTACCCTCTCCTCTTTTCGTTCGATTCGCTGCTCACGTCATCGTCCGCCCTGTCTTTGCGCGGCAGACGGCCGGCAATCGTCTCGCGCAGCGCGCACCATTTATCCGCCAGGCACACAATCCATGCCTCGCGACACGTCGGCGGCACCGGTACCAGCGGAAACATATGACGCACGATAATATTCCGCTCGCGCGGCGTCAGCTCAAAATCTTCCTCCGCACGCGCCAGGGCAAAAAACGGATGCCGAAATCCGTGCAGTCGATGGCTCGGGTCGGGGTCATGCCAATCGTAGAGAAAGTAATCGTGTAACAGGGCCCCGCGCAGCAGCGAGGCACGGTCGACCGAAATGCCAACACGGCCCAGGTGCTCGGCAAAAGACAGGCTCGCCCGCGCCACCGAGATCACATGCGCATACACCGTCACATCGCCATGCTGGATAAACTCGCGCGTCAGGTCCAAACGGCCCGCCTGTGCCAGTTGACGGGCAGCATGGTCTACTTCGCACGCGATTTTCTCGGCACGAACGGCATCGGACATGCTGCCTCCTTCCGGCGGCTCATGGCGGCAAGCCACGGCCTGTGCACAATCGATAAAAACATCATGGAACACATCAGTATGGCATCGGACAAAACGTTTTGCCCCACCAGTTGGCGAATTACCGCGCCGCCGTCACATATCAAACGCCAAAATGTGCGAGACTGTCTTGTGCAATTGTGTCGGCCGAGGGAGCGCCGGCGCTCGATTCGCATGGAGTAACCCACAACGATGCTGCTTACGCAAACGACAACGCCCGAGGACGTCAAGGCTCTTAATCGTGCCGAGCTCCCGCAGCTCTGCGACGAGATTCGCCACGCCATCCTCGAAAGCTCCGCCGCCGTCGGCGGGCACGTTGCCCCCAACCTGGGCGTCGTTGAGCTCACGGTCGCGCTCCATCGCGTGTTTAACTCCCCCACCGACAAAATTGTCTTTGACGTGTCGCACCAGACCTACGCCCACAAGGCGCTGACTGGGCGCGCGTACACTTATATCGATCCGGAGCGTTATGGTGAGGCTTCTGGCTTTGCCAATCCCGACGAGTCCGAGCACGACCTGTTTGCCATGGGTCATACCTCGACCTCGGTGAGCTTGGGCTGCGGCCTTGCCCACGCGCGCGACCTGGCGGGTGACACGTATAACGTCATTACCGTTATTGGCGACGGTTCGCTTTCGGGCGGCCTGGCGTTTGAGGGCTTTAACAATGCCGCCGAGCTCGACAGCAACCTGATCATCATCGTCAACGATAACGACCAGTCCATCGCCGAAAACCACGGTGGCCTGTATCGCAATTTGGCCGAGCTGCGCGCCAGCAATGGCGCTACCGAGCACAACGTTTTCCGCGCGCTGGGCCTCGATTATCGCTATCTGGACGCCGGTAACGATGTCCAAGCGCTGGTCGATACGCTGCAGGAGCTGCGCGATATCGATCATCCCATCGTGCTGCATGTCTCCACCGCCAAGGGCAAGGGCTTTGAGCCAGCCCAGAGCGACCCCGAGCACTGGCATCATGTGGGGCCCTTCGATATGGCAACCGGCCGCAAACTTTGCCCGGGCCACCCGAGCGAGCCCGCACCGCGCACCTATGCCGATATTACGGGCGAGGTCCTGAGCGCTGCCATCGAGCGCGATCCACAGGTTGTGGGCATCACGGCCGCAACGCCCTACATCATGGGCTTTACGCCCGAGCTTCGCGCCGCGGCAGACAAGCAGTTTGTCGACGTGGGCATTGCCGAAGAGCACGCCGTCACCTTTGCCACCGCGCTCGCCAGCGCCGGCGCCAAGCCGGTCTTTGGCGCGTACGGCACGTTTTTGCAGCGCGCCTACGACGAACTGTGGCACGACCTGTGCCTCAACGACGCCCCCGCAACCATCCTGGTGTTTGGCGCGTCGATCTTTGGCACCACGTCCGAGACGCATCTCTCGTTCTTTGATATTTCCATGCTGGGCGGTCTTCCCAACATGCACTACTTGGCGCCGGCCTGCATGGAGGAATACCTGTCCATGCTGAGCTGGTCGCTCGACCACCGCGAGCATCCCGTAGCGATTCGTGTACCGGGCATCGGCCTGGTAAGCCGTCCCGACCTTGCACCCGCCGAGGGCGCCGATTACAGCGCCGTTCGCTACAACGTGGTGCGCCAGGGTCGCGACGTTGCCGTGCTCGCGCTTGGCGACTTCTTTGAGCTGGGCGAGCGCGTGGCAAACCGCTTGGCCGCCGAGTACGGCATCGAGGCCACGCTCGTCAACCCGCGCTTTGCAACCGAGCTTGACCGCGAGTTCCTCGACAGCCTTGCCGCCGAGCATCGCGTTGTCGTCACCCTCGAGGACGGCATCTTGGACGGCGGCTGGGGCGAGCGCGTGGCATGTTATCTGGCATGCACGCCATTGCGCACGCGCACCTTCGGCATCGCCAAGGGCTTCCCCGACCGCTACGACCCCAACGAGCTGCTCGCTCAGAACGGCATGACGGTCGAGAACATGGCCGCCGAAGCCGTAAGGCTACTCAACGAGTAAAAAACCTCCGCAAGGGAAGCACCCATGCGGAGGTTTTTATTTTCGCGGCGCGATTATCTCAATCTGTAACATCTATGGCCCGAATTCCCGTCTAACTGTTACAGATCTAGACATTCAAATCCCCCCTAAGGAGAAAATCTCGATCTGTAACAGTTAGAACCCATTTCCTCGTCTACCTGTTACAGATTGAGACATTCGAATTCCCTTGAATAGAAAATCTCAATCTGTAACAGTTACTCGGCAAAAACGGCTGAAGATGTTACAGATCGAGACAAAACAGTAAGGCATGCCGCTGCATCGGCCAGAACCACCACAAAGGTGTCTGTCCCTTTTTGGTAGGTAGAATTACCCATAAGGTAAGTATGTTTCTGAGTTATTTCGTGTTGACCCATTTGAGCGGGATGGGGTATAACTCTACTCAACCGCTAGGGATTTTATTGAGAAAGGTGTTCTACCATGAGCAAGAACCTCTCCCAGCAGGTCGTTCTCGACCGCCGCGGCTTTGTCGCCGCCACCTTCGCAACCGTCGCCGGCCTTGGTCTTGCCGGCTGCTCCGACACCAGCGCCGAGGCCGACAAGGGTTCCGCCGCCGGCTCCTCCAAGAGCTCCAAGGATACCGAGGCTTCCACCACGCTCGATGCCAAGGCATTCGACAAGCTCGTCAACGACGGCCCCAAGGCCGATGACGACGCCATCGCCGCCAGCACCTGGGCCACGGCCGTCAAGGACGCCGGCGTCTTTAAGATCGGTGGCGTTCAGACCTCCACGCTCTTCTCCCTCCTCAACGAGAAAGACGGTCAGACCCGCGGCTTCGACGCCGGTATCGCACAGCTCCTGTCCAACTACATCCTGGGCGAGAACAAGGTCGAGATCACCCAGGTGACCTCGGACACGCGCGAGTCCGTCCTGCAGAACGGCCAGGTCGACGCTGTCTTTGCCACCTACACCATCACCGACGAGCGCAAGAAGCTCGTCTCCTTTGCCGGTCCCTACTACTACACCCAGCAGGCTATCCTGGTGCTCGCCGACAACGACGACATCAAGAGTGTCGACGACCTGGCCGACAAGAACGTCGCCGTCCAGTCCGGCTCCAACGGCCCCGCCATCCTGGAGGAGTTCGTCCCCAAGGCCAGCCAGCAGGAGTTCAAGACCGACGAGGAAGCCCGCCAGGCACTCCAGCAGGGCCGCGTCGATGCCTACGTCATCGATAACAACATGCAGCAGAGCGCCCTGGTCCGCGAGCCCGGTAAGTACAAGATCGCCGGCAAGCCCTTCGGCAGCAAGGAGCCCTACGGCATCGGCCTGCCGCTCGATTCCGACGGCGTCGCCTTTGTCAACGACTTCCTTAAGAAGATCGAGGACGACGGCACCTGGACCGAGCTGTGGCAGATCTGCATCGGCGACCGCACGGGCGACACCAATGTTCCCGAGCTGCCCGAGATCGGCGCCTAGGCAACGAGCCTGGTAACGGCCGTAACGAAACCATATGGAAACGCACGATGCGCTTTATTGCGCTAAACTGTTTCTTCACTGAGTTGTCGGGGCTTCCGTACACACGGGAGCCCCTTTCCTTATCGGCGGGAGGTCCGCATGAGTCTCTCCGAGCTCTGGTCGCTCTATGGCCAGAACTATATCGACGCCCTGCTAGCAACCTGGGGCATGACGCTTGAGTCGTTTGCCATCGCCATGGTACTGGCTGTCGCTGTCACCGTGATGCGCGTGTCGCCGCTCAAGCCGCTGCGCGTCTTTGGCGACCTGTATGTCCAGGTCTTCCGTAACATCCCCGGCATCGCGCTACTCATCATCGTCGTCTATGCGCTGCCGCCGCTCAAGGTCGTCCTGCCCTACCGCACCTGCGTCATCGTCGCCACAGTGCTCTTGGGTTCTGCCTTTGGCTCCGAGAACTTTATGAGCGGCATCAACACCGTCGGTGTCGGTCAGGTGGAAGCCGCCCGCTCGCTGGGCATGAGCTTCAGCCGTATCCTCGCCAAGATCGTGATTCCGCAGGCGCTGCGCTCGAGCGTGCTGCCCATGACCAACCTCTTTATCGCCGTCATGCTCACCACCGCGCTCGGCAGTCAGGTACCGCTTAAACCGCAGGAGCTCACCGGCGTGGTGAGCTACATCAACACGCGCTCGCTCGGCGGCGTCGCCGCGTTCTTTATCTCGGCGCTCGGCTACCTAGGCACGGCCTTTGTGGTGAGCCACATTGGCAACTATATCGATAAGAAGGTGAGGATCCTCCGATGAGCAAGCACTCCTCCCCCGCGCTCACCATGCGCGATGCGCTCTACGAGGCTCCCGGCCCCAAGATGCGCGCCAAGATTCGCATCGGCACCGCCATCTCGCTTGTTGCCGTCGCCGCGCTCGTCGTCCTTGTGCTGCAGCGCTTTTATGTGACCGGTCAGCTTTCGGTCCACTATTGGTATTTCTTTACGCACCTCACCACCTGGAAATTCCTGCTTGCCGGCTTTGAGGGCACCGTTAAGGTCGCGCTCACCGCCGGCGCCATCGCGCTGGTGCTGGGCTTGGCCCTTATGCTCGGCCGCACCAGCGACATCAAGCCGCTGCAGCTGGTCTGCCGCGTGCTTACTGATTTCTTCCGCGGTGTGCCGAGCCTTCTGTTCATCTACTTCTTCTTTTTGGTGCTGCCCCAGTACAAGATCGCACTGCCGTCGTTTTGGATGCTCACGCTTCCCGTCGCGCTCGCTGCGGCCGGCGTACTGGCCGAGATCTTCCGTGCCGGCGTCAACGCCGTGCCGCGCGGTCAGGTCGAGGCCGCCCAGGCACTCGGTCTCTCCAAGGCTAAAATCACCTTTAAAATCGTGTTGCCGCAGGCGATTCGCTTTATCATTCCGTCGTTGATTTCGCAGCTCGTGGTCGTAGTCAAAGACACCACCGTCGCCTACGTGGTGAGCTACCCCGACCTCATGCAAAATGCCCGCGTGCTCATCACCAACTACGACGCGCTCGTGTCGGTCTATCTGGTGATCGCGGTCATCTATATCCTCATCAACGTCGCGATCAACAAGGCCGCTGTCTACGTTTCGCACAAGACCGGCGCGACCATCATCCGCTAACGCTTTACCATTTCGAGTCATAAGGAGCCAAGCACCATGGCACAGAGCACCTCTTTCACCGACAACCGGCCGTTGATCGAGCTCAGACACGTCGATAAGCACTATGGCGATCTGCACGTCCTCAACGACATCAATCTCTCGGTCGACCGCGGCGAGGTCGTCGTTGTGATCGGTCCCTCGGGCTCGGGCAAGTCGACCATGTGCCGCACCATCAACCGCTTGGAGACCATCGACTCGGGCGAGATCCTCATCGAGGGCGAGCCTCTGCCGCAGGAAGGCAAGGATCTTGCCCGCATGCGCGCCGAACTGGGTATGGTGTTTCAGCAGTTCAACCTATTCGCACATATGACCGTGCTGCAGAACGTCATGCTGGGACCGGTCGATGTTCTGGGTGTCTCCAAGGACGAGGCCCGCGAGCGCGCCATGGACCTGCTGGGCCGCGTGGGCGTTGCCGAGCAGGCCGACAAGGTGCCCGCACAGCTCTCGGGCGGCCAGCAACAGCGTGTAGCCATTGCCCGCTCGCTTGCCATGCAACCCAAGGCCATGCTCTTCGACGAGCCCACGAGCGCTCTTGATCCCGAGATGATCAACGAGGTGCTCGAGGTCATGGTCCGTCTGGCCCAGCAGGGCATGACGATGATCGTCATCACGCACGAGATGAACTTCGCCCGCCGCGTGGCTGATCGCGTCGTCTTTATGGCAGACGGCCAGATCGTGGAAACCGGCACGCCCGATGAGTTCTTCGACCACCCCCAGACCAAGCGCGCCCAGGACTTCCTCAACTCCATCAAGGGCCACTAACCCAATTGCCACGTGGGCGAATTCATCAGTAACGTTTCTCCCGCGCCGCCCCTGTGCCATGTCCATCCGGATTCGAAAGCCGCACCCATGATCGGAACCCGCACCTCATCGTCCTACACTCCGCACGTCGACGTCGATCCCGCCGACCGCCCGCTTATCCTGGTAGCACCACGCTGGGAAGAAGCGAAGCCCTATTTGAGCGAGACGCTCTCCCCCAACGAGGAGATTGCGAGCGTCTTTGTCGATGCCATTCTTGCCGCCGGCGGTCTGCCGCTGCAGATGTCCATTACCGAAGACGTCGACGTTATCCGTCATTACGTGGAAATCGCTGACGGTATCGCCATTCCCGGCGGCCCCGATGTCAATCCCAAACGTTGGGGCGATGATCGACCCTACGACCCCACCCTCTGCTGCGAGATCCGCGATAGTTTTGAGTTTAAGCTGGTCGACGAGGTACTCCGCGCCAAAAAGCCGCTCTTTACCACCTGCCGCGGCACGCAGCTGCTCAACGTCGCCACCGGCGGCACCCTGTGCATGGACGTGCCGAGCCTGGGCGCGCGCGAGGGCCGCACGCAGTGGCGCCATACCCACGTGCTCAACGACCCTGTGCATCCTGTCGAGATCGTGCCGGGCTCGCTGCTGGAGCACGCGGTTGGCGGGCACAGGCTGATCCAGACCAACTCCGCACATCACTGCTGCGTCGATCGTCTGGGCAAAAGCACGCGTTTGGTCGCCAAGGCAACCGACGGCGTTCCCGAGTGCATCGAGGTCGAGGGCCAGCCGTTCTGCCTGGGCGTGCAATGGCATCCCGAGTACACCTGGCAGACACTCGAGACCGACTTTAACCTGTGGAAGTCGTTTGTCGAGGCAGCGGCCAAGGTTAAGCAGGCTCGCTAGTTCGTGAGCCACACAACAGATAAGGGCGCCCCGCCGGCCACATGGTCCGACGGGGCGCCCTTTTGTCTATACGCGACAGGCACATAGTCCAAAGCTCGCAAGCTCTTACTCGGCCGCCTCGCGCAGGGCCGACATCGTTGCCGCATATTGCTGTTGCAGCGCATGCATTCCCTCGCGAGCGCCGTCAACGGCATCGGCGCCGCGCAGCGCCTCGGTCACCACGACCGCTGGCTCGTACAGATTATCGAATCCCAGGTTCTGGCTCACGCCTTTGAGCGTATGCGCTGCCATAAACGCACTCTCGGCGTCTCCTGCCGCCATGGCAGCCTCCAGCTTGTCCATGCTCTCGTCATCCAAAAACTTGAGGGCAAAGCGGGCAAGCATTTCCTCGCCCATCAGCCGAGCGCACGCGTCATCATAATTAGCGCCGATCTTCTCATACGCCTCACGCATGGAAATCATGGGTTAAAAACTCCTTTGGTCAAACTAAATCGTGGGAAACGCAACGACGTCGGCAGGGCGTGCCAAGGTTTCGGCAATGCGGTCTTGCACCTCGAGCAGGCAGTCGAGCAGCAGCGGGTTAAAGGTGCCGCACTTACCATCCAGGATCATCTGGATCGCTTCCTCGTGCGGGATAGCGTCCTTGTACACGCGCACGCTCGTCAGCGCATCGTACACGTCGGCCACCGAAACCACCTGTGCGGCAATGGGAATTTCGTCTCCCTTAAGGCCATCGGGATAACCCTTGCCGTCCCAGCACTCGTGATGCCAACGCGCAATCTGGTACGCATATTCCATAAGCGCATTGCCGGCGTGATGGCTACCCAGCTCAAGTAGCATGTCGGCGCCGATCGTGGTATGCGTCTTCATAATCTCGAACTCCTCGGGCGTAAGGCGCCCGGGTTTGTTGAGAATCGCATCGTCAATCGACATCTTGCCGATATCGTGCAGCGCCGAAGCCAGGGCAATCGTGGAGCGCTCCTCATTGTCGAGGGAGATCGTGTCGCTACGCTGGACCAGGCAGTCAAGCAGCAGCTCGGTCAGCTTCTCGATGTTCGTAACGTGCCTGCCGCTCTCGCCGTTGCGAAGCTCCATGACGCCGGCCATGATGTCGATGAGCATGCGACTGTTCTTGACACGCTCGTTGTACTGCTGGGACAGCAGGTTCGTCAGGCGGCGCTGTTTGGCGTATAGGCGGATGGTGTTGCTTACGCGGCGGCGCACGACACGGGAGTCAAACGGGCGGTTGATATAGTCTGAGGCGCCCAGCTCGTACGCGCGCAGAACCATATCATCGGAATCTTCGCTCGAAATCATGATGACAGGCAGATTGTCGATACCCGATCGGCGCGACAGATCGGCCAGTACCTCAAAGCCGCTCGCGCCCGGCATGACAATGTCCAGCAGCACGAGCGACAACTCATCGCCATAACGGTCGACCATATCGAGCGCCGTACGACCGTTATCGGCCTCGAGGATGCAATACTCGTCCTTGAGCATCTCGCTGAGAATGGCTCGGTTCATCTCGGAGTCATCGACGATAAGCACCGAAGGTTTTTCGCTTTGGAAGGCCTCGATGGAATCGGCATCAGTCACGACCGTACCGGCTTTTGCCTTAGCGCGGCTCAGTAACTGGACAGCACGGCCAACGCCCTCATCGACCGTCTCGCCATGAATGCGAACGCCACCAACACATGCCGTCAAGCTCACGTACTCATGGCCCGGAATAATCGTGGAATGAACGGCTTCGGATACCTGATGCAGGCGACGGGCGAAGTCATCGGAGGGAATATTGGGCATGACGACCACAAACTTGTCGCAGCCATAGCGCACAAGCTCGTCAGTCGAACGAATTCCGCTGCGTATGGCTGTCGCCACAGCACCGAGTGCAAGGTCGCCGGCATGACGGCCACACGTATCGTTGAAGGCCCTAAAATCATCAAGGTCAATCATCGCAACGCCGGCATTCATGCGGGCGCCACGAAGCTTTTCCTCGTAATATCGGCGATTGCGTACACTCGTCAGCACGTCGGTGTAGACAAGGTCCTCTTCTGCAGCCTCTTGCTCATCGATCGGACGCACCATCAGCAGGACGCGAGGCTCGCCCTCGACCTTTAAAGGGCGCAGACGGGCGCGGTACTCAACACCATCGTTGAGCAGTTGCTCCGATACATCATCGGAACCTGCCAAGGCCTCAAGACTCGACTGACGCAGACAAGGGCAGCGATCGCCGGCGAGCAAGCAGTTAGGCTCGCTCTTAATCTGATCGGCCGACAGCAAACGCACCACGGGGTAGGTCTTCGCGACGCGGGCGACCTCGGCGGCAGCCTCCTCGCCGGTTAGATTGACCTCGTGATTATTGAGCATATGGGGCCCTTTCGATAGCTTCGCATAGTAGCGGTGGGTTCCAAATGTTACAAGGGTAACACCTTGCCGATGCAGGTAAGCACGTGAATGCCGTTACATTTTTATGAGTTGGCAGACGGCGCAATTGGAGCCGCAAACGTAAGGTTTTGAGCACATTTGTTAACACAGCCGAAACGTTTGCGGGTGAAGCCTGTTTTGGCTATTGCGGGTGTTAGAGCCCCAGGATGCCACGGACAGTCTGGGCAGCCGCTGCCGGGCGATCACGCAGGCCATTGTGCGCGCCGGGAACCATTACGAGTGGACAGTCCAAAAGCTCAGCCGCTATCCTCGTTCCCGCCTCGCGGGGCGTACCAATCGAGAGCTCGCCCAAAAGCACGGCGGCCACCGTTTTCGACGCGCGAACGCTGCCCCAATCGGGAACGCAGGTCATGGTAATCCCATATTCGTTCGCCATGAAACTGCGGCCGTTGCGCAGGGCATGCTTGGCTTCTGCCTCGGTTAACTTGGGGGCCTCAGGGTCCGAATCGCCGATGGCGCCCAAGAAGGCCCGTAATGCCCTGGAGACCTTTCCCGCGGCGATCATCTCGAGCAAAACCGGGGCCGCGCCCAGGCCGGCACCCTGATCCGTCACGGCGGGTTCATGCAGAATCGCACGCGAGATTATGGCGGGGTTTGCACGGAGAAGCTCCAGGGCCACCAACGTACCGGCACTGTGCGCGAGCACGTTTGCCGGAGCGCCAATATGCTCGATAACAGCCTGCAGGTCGGCGGCCTGGGCGGCGAGGTCGTAGCGCCCGTCTGCAGCGTCGCCGCTCTCGCCGCAACCGCGGCGGTCGTAGACAATGACGCGATAGTCACAGGCGAGCTCGCGGGCAATGGCGTCAAAAAAGACGCCGTCGACGCAGGCGCCGTGCACGCACACCAAGGCGGGTGCATCAGACGACGCATCCGGGCCGGCATACTCGCGGCAGGCGATCGTGGTGCCCGCATTCTCGACTGTAAAATCCATACTGTGTTCCCATCGTCAATGCCCATCCAGTTGCACGTCTGTACGGTTGGATAGACCCGCATTGCCATACGCCTTGTTAACAGATTAACTGTACCCGACCCGAGGCTTTTCATGGCACGGCATAATGAGCGACGTGAAAAAACGAAACTTGTAAAGCAAGAGCCCGCACCTTGCTTCGGAGCCGATGCTATGCTTAGGCACAATTGTCTTGAGGAGCATATGCCTATGTCTACGTTTTTGAATGCCAGCCCCATCTTTGGGCCCGTTCGCAGCCGTCGCCTTGGTCTCTCGCTCGGCGTCAACATGATGCCTGTCTCTTATACACATCTCCGAGCCCACGAGACGTAGAGGAATCTC
>URWM01000004.1 GCA_900551655.1 uncultured Collinsella sp. | reverse complement strand
GTCTCGTGGGCTCGGAGATGTGTATAAGAGACAGGCGGAAAAGTATTCACCTTCGATTTGCAAACGTGTTGCATGAGCAAAAAAGCGGGCCGCGCCGGTAGTATTCCGGCGCGGCCCGCTTAGTATCGCGCTTAGATTCGCAAGGTTGCGGTAGCCAGCGGCCTACTTTGCGTCGCAGGCCTCGGCATCCCACCAGTCGAGCTGGGCGATGTTGTCGCGGATGTGCTGGCAGCTCTTGTGGAAGCCCTCGAGCTCGTACTCGGACAGGTCGAGCGTGTAAACCTCCTCGACGCCCTCGGCGCCGATCACGCACGGCAGGGAGGTAAAGATACCCTCCTCGCCATACTGGCCGGTCATAAGCGTAGAGGCCGAAAGCACGGCGTGCTCGTTGTGCAGAACAGCAGCGCAGACGCGTGCGGCGGAGTTGGCGACGGCGTACTCGGTGCACTGCTTGCCCTGGTAGGTCACATAGCCGCCCTTGCGTGCAAGCTCCTCGACCTCCATGTGGTCGAAGGCGTACTTGTCGGGGTTTTCGGCCTGAAGCTCGTTGAGGCTCTTGCCGGCGATGGTCGCGGCCTTAAAGGCGGCAAGCTGGCTAAAGCCGTGCTCGCCGATCATGTAGGCGTCGATGGACTTGGGGCTCACGCCGACCTTCTTGGAGATCTCGGTGCGCAGGCGGGCGGAATCCAGGCCGCAGCCCGAGCCGATGATCTTCTTGGGATCGTAGCCGGTCAGGTGCCACAGCTCGGTGCACACGACGTCGCAGGGGTTGGAGATGCTCACAAAGATGCCGTCGAAGCCGGCGTCGACGATGCGCTTGGCAAAGGTGCGGGTGGCGTCGGTGGTAAAGAACAGCTCGCCGTCGCGGTTGCCGGCGGCCAGTGCGACCTTGCCGGCGGCGTTGACGACGACGTCGCAGCAGGCCAGCTCCTCGTAGTGGTCGTAGCAGTTGACGATCTTGGTGTTATACGGGACAAACGAAAGGGAGTCGCGCAGGTCCTGGACCTCGGATGTCACCTTGGCCTCGTTGATATCGCACAGGTACAGTTCGTCGTCAATGCCCTGCATAAGCAGGCTGTTGGCGACATGTGCTCCTACGTGGCCCTGGCCGACCACACCGATCTTACGCGTCTGGTACATATATGTATCCTTTCGGCCGAGTTTTTCGCGTCGAACCATTGTAGCGTCCAGCTGCCACTTTGCTAGACTAAAGCGCCGTAGATTTTTGGGACATGCCCTAATCTCTACTTTTGGGGTGATTTGGGCCGCTGACGGCATCGCTGGGTGATGTGCTCGCTCGGATGGGGCCGGTCGTTGTACCATAGCTGCAACTGACTCGTAAGGAGCATCCATGCCCATTCGCATCCCCGACGCCCTCCCTGCCGCCGCGCAGCTCGAGAGCGAGAACATCTTTGTCATGACCGAGTACCGTGCGCTGCACCAGGACATCCGTCCGCTGCGCGTGCTCATCCTCAACCTCATGCCCACCAAGATCGCCACCGAGACGCAAATCATGCGCAAGCTCTCCAACACGCCGCTGCAGGTGGAGGTGGACCTGCTGCGCACCAAGACGCACGAGGCCACGCACGTGAGCGCCGGCCACCTGGAGACGTTTTACCGCACGTTCGACGACATCCGCGACATCCACTACGACGGCCTGATTATCACGGGCGCGCCCGTGGAGCAGATGCCGTTCGAGGAAGTCGACTACTGGCCCGAGCTCTGCCAGATCATGGATTGGTCCACCACGCACGTGCACTCTACGCTGCACATTTGTTGGGGCGCACAGGCCGGCCTGTACCATCATTACGGTATCCAGAAGCACGACCTGCCGGCAAAGGCGAGCGGCGTGTTCGAGCATTATCTGGTGAAGCCGCAAAGCCCGCTGGTCCGCGGCTTTGACGACCGTTTCTATGCCGTGCATTCGCGCAACACCGATGTGCGCCGCGAGGACGTGGAGGCCGAGCCGCAGCTTGAGGTCGTGGCCGTGTCCGATGAGGTGGGCCTGTACATCGTCAAGTCGACCGACAGCCGCCGCTTCTTTGTCTTTGGCCATCCCGAGTACGATACCGACACGCTGCGCCTGGAGTACGAGCGCGACGTGAAGCGCGGGCTCAACCCCCAGGTGCCGGCGCATTACTTCCCGGGCGACGATCCCACCGCCGAGCCGCGCAACGTCTGGCGCAGCCAGGCTCAGCTGCTCTACACCAACTGGCTCAACTACTACGTTTACCAGACCACGCCCTACGACCTGGCCCGCGCCGGCGAGGAGCACTAGACTGCGGCTGTAGCTGTGGTTGCTGCTGCGGCCGTTGCTGTGCTTGCGGCGTGACGAACGTGGATTTTCGGACACACGAGCGTGGATTTTCGGACGTTTACAAATCGAGCGTGGATAATCTCCCACTTTTGGCTCAAAACTAGGCTCAAAACGGGAGATTATCCACGCTCATTTTTTAGGCATGTAGATGCCGATGGCTCGGCTAAGAGACGGTGCGTGAAGAGGTCAAGTCGCATTCGGCGTAGTCTCGTATCTCGACGGGTTTTTCTTTCTGATAACCCGATGGACACAGGCCTCAAAATGTGGAGACAGGGACCTCTCGACAACCGCCCTACCTGCAGATATAAGCCATCAGCCTAAAACGTCCAAAACCGTCAAGCATTTGGTCAGCGCCTGGACGGTATTTGGTCAGACTTCGCATGAAACCGTCTGGTACGTTTGCGCCGTTCCAAGAGTTGGGAGGCGACATGGGAAACATGACGGCGAATCAAAGACTTGCAAGTCACATTGAAGCATGCGAACAGCAGATGAGCTGCGTGTACGCGCGAACGGCGGCGGAGGCAAAGCAGATTGAGCGGCGGGCGGAGGCGGGAAGTCTCGAAGCGGTCATGCCGGGGCTGTATGCGCGTCCGGAATACTGGTCCGAGCTCAAGTTTCGGCAGCGTTATCTGCATCGGGTGCGGGCGCTTGCGCAAAAGCACCCCGACTGGACATTTTGCTCCTATACGGCGGCTGTTATCTATGGCCTTTCGGTTTCGCATGCCAATTTGACGCACATCCATATCGCCGCGATGCCAGCCCAATCGACGACGCCGGGCTCTCAGGTCATTCGTCATCGCTATGCTCGTCAAACACGGGCCACCCAGATGGATATCGCCGTAACCGATATCGATCAAACGATTACGGATTGCTTGGTCGATGCATCGTTTGTCGAGGGACTGATCATCGCGGACTCGGCGCTCCATGAGCAACTTTTGTCGAAGGAGCATCTCGTTGAGACTGTCGACAAGCTTGGTCTGAATCGTCGCGGCGTTGTGACGGCGCGCAGGGTTGCACGATGTGCCGATGGGCTGTCGGAAAGTGGCGGCGAGTCCAAGGCGCGTGCCCTGATGATCGAGCGCGGTTGGCAGACGCCGGAGCTGCAAGTTGAGCTGTTCGACCCGGTTGAGCCGGGACGACCGTATCGCGTCGACTACTTGTGGCGCGTGGGCGACCGGCTGATTATCGGGGAGTTCGACGGATTCGTTAAAAGCGAGAAGGCGGCGGAGGAGGGCAAGCTCGCGAAGGCGCAGTTCGATGAGCGCCAGCGCGAGTCGAGACTTTCGCTGCTTGATAACTGAGAGATTGTGCGCTTGTGCTGGGATGATCTAAGGGATCCGACAAAGCTCGATCGCAAGCTCAAGGTCGCCGGCGTGCCGCGTGCGTGCTGAGGCAGTTGCAGGGCGTTTGGCTGCACAAGCGTGGAAAATCGGACAGACGAGCGTGGATTTTCGGACGCTTGTTGAATGAGTGTGGATAATCTCCCGTTTTTGGCTCGTAAGGGGGCTCAAAGTGGGAGATTTTCCACGCTCATCTTGCGGGTGCGATACAGCGGCGGCTAGGCGCTGACGATGCTGGGCAGTGGCAGATCGTGGGCGTCGGTGGGAACGTGGTCGACGCGCTGTTCGTCAAAGGCGATGCCGACGATTAGGCATTCAGGTACAACTGTGGGCAGGTAGCGGTCGTAGCAGCCTCCGCCGTAGCCCAGGCGCGCGCCGGTGCGGTCGAAAGTCACGAGCGGCACGATAATCATATCGAGAGCCTTGGCGGGCACGATGGGGAAGTGGTCGCTGTCGACGTCCGTGGCTGCGAAGGCCCGCGTAGGGTGGGCGATAAACGGGGCCTCGGACGCATCGCCGGCAGAGACTGCCCGCATGCACATGCGCTGGCCACAAGCCATGGCGTCGCTTGCCGAGAGCATGCACGGATAGGCCACGCGCCAGCCGCGTTTGGCGGCCGCAGCGGCAAACGCGGCTGGGTCGACCTCGGAACCCATGGCGGCATAGACGGCAACGGTGCGTTGGCCCGCAGTGCCGCTGGACTCCATCAGCTCAACAAGCCGCGCGCAGATAACGGCAGACTTCGCTGCCCGCATATCCAAATCAAGAGCATTGCGCTGGGCAATCACCGTCTGCCTCAACTCAGCCTTGTCCATCCCAACCTCCTCTAGCAAACCTACCAAAAAGGGACAGGTTTATTTTGGCAGGTTTTATCTGGGCAAACGCGATATGGGCAGTAAAGCCACCGCAAATATGCCTGTGAACTGCGCCCTTTGTGGTTGTTTGGGCTTATGCGGTAATGCTATAACGCCGCAGCGATTGCTTCAGTCACAAACTTATTGAGTGACTCACCCTTCTTTGCCGCTGCCAGCGCTGCTTGCTTATGAAGCTCGGAACCCGTTCTTACGTTGAACGAGCCCTTAAAAGCCCGCTCGGGCTCCTTGCCCTTCTCGGCGCAAAACTCAAGGTAATCGTCGACGGCGTCGTGGAAGCATTGCTCCACTTCTTTAACCGTGGAGCCTTCAAATACGATTGCGTCCCTAATGCCGGTGACCATACCTGTTAGCACATGCTGTTCGGCATCGAACTCGACTGGGGCGAAATAACCCTTGTATGCCAAAACGTTACTCATGACTACCTCCGACATCTTGCAGAAATCGAACGATGTTTCGAATGGTCCCCGCTGTCAATTCGTCAGATGGATGCGGCGCGTGCATTACGAACATCCTGCCATCTGATGGCCTGTAGAAGCGAACGCGCGATCCGGATGTCTTGCCTTTGTTGTCCATTTCAAAGCCATATGAAGCCATGACTTTTAAAAAATCGGTATACCGATACGTCGAGGGGCAGCTAAGCAGTTGGGCGATGAGTTTATCGGTCCGAGTCATCCCGCCCCACATTCTGCAACTATATCCTAGTTGCAATTTTAGTCCGATGCAAGCATCCCTACTATAGAACATGTGTACGTATAGAACAAGTGTTCGAACCAACACAAAGGCACCTGTGAGCTGCGCCCCTTTGCGGTGGTTTGGGCTGAATGTTGTGCAACAAGGGCTGCGGCTTTGGGTTTACCTTCATGGTGGAAGGAATGAACCGAAAGGAGCCCGTCATGTTTTGTCGCTCGTGTGGCACGCCGCTTGTCGACGACGCCCTCTTTTGCCCCGTATGCGGCGCGCCCGTAGCACCCGACCAGGTCGCGGCCACGCAGCAACCCCAGCCTGCCACGCCCGCTCCTGGGCAATACGTGCCCGTGCAGCAGCCCGTGCGGCGCAAGCGTTCCAAGAAGCCCCTCATCGCCCTTGCCGCGGTGCTTGCCGTGGCGGCGGGCATCGGCGGCGGTGCGCTGTTCTACTTTACGCAGATCGCGACCACGCCTATCGACGAGAAAATCTTTCCGGACAGCGGCATGCGTGCGCTTGTCTCGACCAAGTACGACACTAACGGTGACGGCCGCATTTCACGCGACGAGGCCAAGGCGGTGACGTCGGTCAAGCTGGACGGCGTTACGTCAACGCAGGGTCTGGGCAAGGTGTTCCCCAACGTTACCAGTGTGGAATATGGCGGAGACAAACTCGTCAACCTGGACCTCTCGGGCTGCGGAGACCTTAAAACCGTCGAGCTTAACTCGGCGAGCAACGTCACCGTCGTTAACCTGGACGGTTGCGACAACATCGAGAAGCTCGACCTTTCAAATGCCGGGGAGCTCAAAAGCGTCGATCTTTCGGGCAAAAAAAGCTCGCCACGTTGGCACTGCCGCGGGATACGAAGGTTAGCGGCATTAAGGACACGCAGCTCGACGAGCTGTGGCTGCCGGTGTCCTATGAAGGCACCGATAAATCGGACCAGTACGGCGATATCTACGAGATCGAGCGCGATGAAAACGGCTACGTCACGGGCTTCACGTCTGCCGTCAAGCAAGGTGGCGGTGTAAGCTACGGCGTCGAGCACGATGAGTCGCATCGCATTTCGGAGATTGAGGAAGATCTGGCGGGCGGTTACGAGAACGTCAACACGTTTACGTACGACGCCGACGGTAACGTCACGCGCATCGACTGCGATGCCGACATGAGCGATTCGTCGAGCACCACGACGTTTACCTACGACGCGGACGGAAACCTGATCAACAAGACGACCCATGCGGGCTACGGCGAGAGTACGAGCACGTATGTCTATCAGGACGGCAACATGGTGACCAACACCGATACCAGCCCGGCCAATCCTCGGACGGTCGTGTATTCGTACGGATACGACAAGGATCGCGTGACGTCCTTTACGCTGGACTGCCAGGGCGACACGGTGGGAACTACGTGGACGATTACCGCGGGCTACGAGTATGGCAAGGACGGCAACATTTCGCGTATCTCGCCTGTGGCATATGACTCGCACGGCAACGATTATGGCTCGCTGAACTCGTATGCCGCGGTGGATTATTCGTACAGCGACGGAAAGCTCGACAGGATCGATTCCGAGCGCGGCGGCTATGCGGAGTTCTATTACGACGAGCACGGCAACCTGACGTCGGTCGACGAGTACGCCGGCCGCGGTTCGGATGCCGAGTTTGAGTTTGAGCACGAGGTCGAGTACCAGCGCTACTTCTGTAGCAAGCACGAGAAGAACAAGCCGGAGGAGTGGATTCGTTTGGATGCAGAGTACGACGTCGACCAGGGTAGCTGGAGCAACGATTCCGACTATGGTCGCGAGTGCTTTGCAAGGATGTACAAGCTCGATCCGCTGGCGGCCAGACTGAACCCGTTTCTCAAGTAGCAGCCCACTCGCAAACCACCCAAAGGGGGCAGACGCCTTTGGGTGGTTTTTGCTGAAGGGCGGGTGTCTGCGGCGGTTTGTCTCGATCTGTAACAGTAACTCGGCAAAAATGGGCCTAGCTGTTACAGATCGAGACAAAGAGCCGGCGACATTCAGAATTATCTCGATCTGTAACATCTGGAGCCGATATTGCCGCCTAGATGTTACAGATCGAGACAAAACTGGTGGGACGGGCTGAGCTGGCCCGCCCAAGCGGCGGATAAGAAAAGGCAGATTTTTAGGCATGTCCCAAAAATCTGCCTTTGTACGTTAGGCCAGCAGGTCGATGACGTTAAAGCCGGCGCTGCTCTTGGCGATGACTTCGCGGCTGCCAAAGACGCAGGTGGGCGATTCGGCTGCGATACGCGCCACGTCGGCGCCGAGCGAGCGAAGCTCACCGGGCGTGGCGGCGAGCATCTGGGCGCGACGCTCCTCGCGCGCGTGCGGATCGAGCCCAGCCAGGTAGGTCGTATTGCGGCGCTTGGTGAGCGCGTACGGCTTCACCGGCGCGTCCATGCCGCTCACGCAGCTCACGATAAAGCCCTCAAAGGCGGCCTCGTCGGGCTCAAAGCTGCCAAGCCATGCACCCGCGCGCTTCACGCGCTCAATCGAAGGATCGATCGCCGGGTCGCGGTAGGTGTAGAACGCCGTCTGGCGCTCGCCGGCTGCGCGGAATCCGCAGCCGTACGCACCGCCCTTCACGCGAATCTCGTTCCACAGGTAGTCGTAGGAGAGTGCGTTGGCAGCCACGGCCCAAGCGCCTGTCACGTCAATGCCCAAGCGACGCGGATCGCACGCACACGCGGCAAAGCAGATGTCGCTGGGGATCACGAAAGCCTCGTGGCGGTCGCACGGCGTCGGCACCGCGAGCGCGCCGCGGTCGGCACCATCGCCCGCACCCAGCCCCAGGTCACCCGCGGCATCCCAGTACGCGTCAAAGTCCTCGTCGCTGCCGGTAAAGCTCGCCATGCAGCCGTCGGCCACAAAGATGCGGCCTGCCAGCTCGGTAAGCTTGGCGCGCAGGCCGTCCAGGCGCTCGTCAAAGTGGTCGAGCAGATCGCGCAGGAACAGATAGAAATCCACGCCCGAGAGCTGCTCACGCACCACGGCCGAAGGCGAGCTGTAGCTCATCGCGCGACCGAGCGCCGCCGAGTGTCCGTTGTTGATAAAGCCCTGTTCAAGCCCAATGCGAATCTGCGTGAGCACGTCGCGCACGCGGTCGGCGTCGGCATCTGCCAAAAGCGTGCTCGACCATACCTCGCGCGGCAGACTCGCCAGCGCATCGATCTTCTCGGACAGGGCGCCGGCGCTCACCAGCAGGTAGGGGCGCACGCCGTCCACGTCGGGTTGCGTCATGACCTCGGTCGTAAAGCTCAAAAAGCCGAGCTTGCCAGCGAGCAAGTTGTCGAGTTCCTCGGCCGAGTGCTCGCGCGTGGGCAGCTGCTTAAGCAGGCGGCAGAGCAGTGTCACATAGGGCAGGTCCTCAAACGCGACGCAGTTCAGGTCGAAATACTGCATGGCGTAGGCCAGACGGTTGGTGGGGATGCCGTGGCGCAGGCAGGGGATGGGCGCGGTCGTGTCCACGATCAGTGGCGGCTCGGGGCGCGCCTCGCCAATGTCGGACACGCGCAGGCGCGGCAGCGTGGCCTTGGCCTCGGGTGTGTCTTCCGCCTCCTGCGCGGCACGCAGCGCGGCCGTGCGCTCGACCACGTCGGCCAGCTCGGCATCGGTCATGGCATCGCGCTCGGCTGCCAGCTCGGCGGCCTCGGCACCCTCTGCGCCCTCGGCGGCGTCCACCGGCACCAGCTCGACCAACGCCATGTGGTCGTTTTCCAGCACGAGCTCGCGCAGCAGGTCCTCAAAATAGCTGCCGTCCAGCTCGCTACGCAGCTCCTCGTACACCGGGCCGTACTTGAGCGCCAGCGTCGCGGCGTCGTCATCGTAGAGCCACGTGCTCAGCGCGTCGCACGCAATGGCCACGCCGTCGGCAATACCGTAGTCGCGCTGGCGCAGGTCGTATTCGTTGCTGCTGATGATGGCTTCCAGGCGCTCGCGCGGAACGCCGTGTTCGCACAGGTCGCGGCAGGCGTCCTGGAACACGCGACGCAGCTCGCGCGCCACACCGGGCTGTGCGTTTTGCAGCATGATGAGCTCGTAGGGCTGCAGGCTCTCGGCCGCGGTGTAGCTCACCACGTTGCCGCCCAGGCCGGCGGCCAGAATGGCCTTCTTAACCGGCGCTTCGTTGGAGCCCAGCAGCGCCTCGAACAGGATATCCGCCGCGATCGTGCGCTTGCGGTCGAGCGCGCTGCCCAGCACAAGACCCAGGCCTACCAGGGCGTTTTCGGGCGTGGTGGCCATCTCGATGCGCTTATACTCGCAGGTCACGGGCGCCTGCATGCCCAGCGGATTGGGCGCCAGCGTGGACGGGTCCTCGCCGGCGGCAACGGCGGCGTCCATGCGGCGGCTCGCGGCGCTCGGTTGCGACAGGTAGCGCTCGTCCAAAAAGGCCAACGCGCGGTCCACGTCCAGGTCGCCGTAGAGCGTGATGTAGGAGTTGGAAGGATTGTAGTGGCGCGCGTGCGTATCCAGGAACTGCTCGTAGGTGAGCGCGGGAATCGCGCGCGGGTCGCCGCCACTCTCGTGCGCATAGGCGGTGTCAGGATAGAGCGCGGCGTTGACGGCGTCGTCCAGCACACTCATGGGGTCGGACAGCGCGCCCTTCATCTCGTTGAACACCACGCCGTTATAGCGCAGCGTGCCCTCGCGCAGGCTCGCGGAGCTGCCGTCGCCCTCGCCCTCGGCGCCCTCCGGCAGGTCCAGCTCGTAGTGCCAGCCCTCCTGCTCAAAAATGGTGGGCTTGGTATAGATGGCCGGGTTGAACACCGCGTCCAGGTACACGTCCATCAGGTTGTACAGGTCCTGCTCGTTGGTGGTGGCAACGGGGTAGATAGTCTTGTCGGGGTAGGTCATGGCGTTGAGGAACGTCTGCATGGAGCTCTTGATCAGGTCGACAAACGGCTCCTTGACGGGGAACTTAGCCGATCCGCACAGCACCGAGTGCTCAAGAATATGGAACACGCCGGTGGAATCGGCCGGCGGCGTCTTAAAGCCAATGGCAAAGGCCTTGTTTTCGTCGTCGCACGCCAGGTACAGCAGGCGAGCGCCCGAGGCGGTGTGGCGCAGCACGTAAGCGTCCGAGTCGAGCTCGGGCACGGTCTCGCAGCGCTCGACGACAAAGCCATGGCAGGTGGTGCCGGGCACCAGCAGCGCGGCAGCAGCGGCGCGCGGGTCGGTTGAGGTGGTGGGCATATGCAGTCTCCTTTGACGCCCCAGCGGGGGCGAATCGAGTCGAATCTTCGAGAGTATACCCATATGGGGCCGCGGCTCTGCGGCGAACTGGAGACGATGTGGGTGGCCTAGCCTAGCTAGGTTGATAACGAATGCCGCGGGTAGCCGCTGCACCCCACTAAAGTGAAATAACACCCCGTTTACCGAATCATTTAGGAAATATATGGACTCCTAAAAAGTTCTAATACAATATAAGTCATCTATCTATAAGCTGCTGATTCCTTGCAAAGGTATGGTTGATATGGTTGAAGCAAATAGCGTTATCCCCCTGTACAAACAAATTGTTCGTGCGCTTTCTGATTCGATCGCCAACGGCACGTACCGCCCGGGAGATAAGCTTCCGACCGAGGCGGAGCTCATCGAGCAATTTGGCGTGAGCCGAATAACGGTTCGCTCCGCAATTAAAGAAATGGAAGATGCTGGGCTTGTTGAGAGGGCCCGCGGCAAGGGCACGTTCGTTTCGTCGGACACACAGATGTATGCCGCGGACGACCGTGAGAGCTTTACCCATTCGTGCCAGCTTGCTGGAAAACAGGCGTCTACCAGGGTTCTCGAAATGGGCTGGGACTTCCCAAGCCTGCGAGACGCGAAGTTCCTGGGCGTAGACGATACCCAAAAGGTATTGCGTAGTCGTCGTCTGCGCCTTGTGGATGACAAGCCCACGATGCTGGAAACCAATAGCTATTCCGCTGCGCTTTCTTTTTTGGAGCATGAATCCCTCGAGGATTCGCTGATGGCGGTACTCGATCGCCAGGGGATCAAGATGGGCCCCAACACGCGTACGCTCGAGGTCTGCTATGCGAGCGAGCTCGAGGCGGCATATCTTAATGTGGAGCTGGACTCTTCGCTGCTTCTGTTTGTCGATAGACGTTATGCTCCAAGCGGCGAGCCGCTTTTCATCTCCCGTCAGGTGTACTGCACCGAGCGACTGAAGTTCTATTTGTAAATTAGAGATAGATTAGTCTATTTACCGACCAATTGCTACCGTTCGCGGATTTGGAAAATAGACACACCGCGTAGGGTAGATTGCTAATATACTTTGTTATGACAATATAGTACGTCCTATTGGTATTGGAGAACTATGAATAAGATATTGCTAGCGAGTCATGGTTATCTCGCCCAAGGCATGAAAAGCTCTCTGGAGATTCTGATGGGCACCAACGATCGAATCGAGTGCCTGTGCGCCTATGTCGATGACGATTCAAGGGACGTCGCGGCGTTGATTGATGCATGGATGGAAGCGAGGGACCCTGCCGACTCTTGGTTTGTCGTGACTGACATCTTTGGCGGCTCTGTAAACAACGAATTCATCCAGAGGCAGGCCACCGGATCGTTTACGTTGATCACCGGAATGAACTTGCCGCTGCTGGTGGAAATGGTTACACAGCTGGACTCCCTGGATGCGGACAAGGCCAAAGCCGCGGTCGAGGGATCACGTTCGTTTATCCAGCTTTGTGAGGCGGCGGATATGCTCTCCGATGTCGAAGAAGAAGAGTTCTAGCTCAAGCTTCAACGAATAATTCAACCCTGTCATTACCTTTATTACGTGTGGAGATGTTTTTGATGATTAAGCTTACGAGGGTCGATTACCGATTGATTCACGGCCAGGTCGCCATGTCTTGGACACATGCGCTGGATGTCGATTGCATCCTGTGTGCCAGCGACGCCGTGGCAAAAGACGATATGAGAAAAGCCGCTTTGAGGCTCGCCCGCCCCAGCGGCGTTAAACTCGTCATCAAGGATGTTGACGCTGCTATCGAGGCGCTCAACAGCGGCGTTACCGACAAGTATTCGCTGTTTATCATTGTCGAGACGATCGAGGATGCCTATCGCCTTGCTAAGGGTTGCAAAGACATCAAGGAGATCAATTTGGGCGGAACTCGAAAGTCTCCCGAGACCACGCTTCATCCGACCCCCGCGATCTTTGCGACCGAAACCGATGCCGAGCATATCCAAGAGCTTGTGAACGATGGCGTGGTTATCGAAATCCGTCAGGTCCCCAATGACTCAAAGGTGTTTGCCAAGGACGTTTTTTAGCCGAAAACATGTTGGTGTTCGGTTTTTATTGAACCGATGCTCTATGTCTATGCCCGTCGATCATTTGATCGGCGGGCTTTTTATTAAAGAAAAATCAAAAAAATCTGAAATAGTTCTTGCATAGTTAGTTATATAAAGTATTATAACGTCATGGGATGAATGAAGGGTTCATCCAAGTGAGTTAGGAGTAAGGGATGTTCAATTTCGATGAGCCTCGTTACGAGAAGGTTGTGAGCGATGCCCTCGCTCTCCGTCCTCAGATTGAGGCTGCCGTGGACAAGGTCTGCGAGCAGGGTTATTCCAACATCTTCTTCATCGGCTGCGGCGGCACCTGGGCCCACACGCTCCCGATGAAGTACTGGGTCGAGACCACCACGGCCGACGTCGACGTCCACTGCGAGATTGCCGCTGAGTTCCTTGCATGCCCGCCCAAGACCTTCAACAAGGACTCGGTCTGCGTCTTCTCCACCCGTACCGGCACCACCCCCGAGATCATCGAGGCCGCCAAGTTCTGCCAGGAGCAGGGCGCCCGCACGCTGATGTACGTCTCCAACGACAACACCCCGGCCACCGAGTACGCCGACTACAAGTTCTTCAGCTTCGCCGAGGACGACGTCCTGTGCGAGGCCATCTACACCTACCAGATCACGCTGGTCGCCCGCTTCCTCAAGAACGCCGGCGCCTTCCCCAAGTACGACACCTTCATGGAGGAGTTCGGCAACATCGCCCCGTACCTCATCAAGGCCAAGGACGCCCAGGACGAGCGCTGCGCCGCCATGGCCGAGGACTTCAAGGACACCGACTACCACATGGTGATCGGCTCCGGCATGCTCTGGGGCGAGGCCTACGACTACGCCATGTGCATCCTCGAGGAGATGCAGTGGATCAAGACCAAGTCCATCCACGCCGCCGAGTTCTTCCACGGCACCATCGAGCTGTGCGAGGAGGGCACGAGCCTCATCATGCTCTACGGCGAGGACGACACCCGTAAGCTCATGGACCGCGTGGACAACTTCACTCACATGCTCGCCGACGAGAAGGGCGTCCATGTCCGCGTGAACAAGTTCGACACCGCCGAGGTCGAGCTGCCGTTCAGCGACCCCGAGTTCCGCAAGATCGTCTCCCCGATGGTCACCTACACCATCACCGAGCGTCTGAGCTGCCATCTCGAGCACGTCCGTAACCACCCGCTCACCACGCGTCGTTACTATCACCAGATGAACTACTAATCCTCTCAAATTGCTGCGGTTGTCTGCAGGCGAGCTGCGCAGAACGCCTCGCCTGCAGACCTGTTTCTGGGGTTGATCGAAATGGTTGTCCAGTATCTTCTAGTTGCACTGGTCGCATTTATTGCGTCCATGGACGAGCAATTATTTGGCATTACGATGCTTGGTCGTCCGCTGTTTACGAGCCTGTTCGTTGGCTTGATCCTTGGCGATGTCCAGCAGGGCGTTATCGTCGGCGCTGCTTTGGAGTCCATGTTCATGGGCGCCATTATGGTCGGTGCGGCGGTTCCTCCCGAGGTCTATGCTTCCGGCGTGCTTGGCTGCGCGTTTGCCGTCATTACGGGTACGGGCACGGCAACTGCCGTCGCACTCGCCCTTCCCGTCTCCGTCTTCCTTCAGGTGTGGCGTAACTTCTGCTACGCCGTTCCGGGTGCCTTTGCCTGCAAGAAGATTGAGACCGCTCTGGCAAATCGCGATCTTGCCAAGGCGAACCTGTACCATCTGACCGTCGTGCCGCTGTCGATTGGCATTCCGTCTGCACTGCTGGTGTTTTGCTCGCTGTTCTTTGGTGCCGACCTCATCAACAATGCGCTCAACGCGATTCCGCAGTTTGTGATGGACGGCCTCAACGTTGCATCCGGCGTCATGGTCTGCATCGGCTTCGCACTTCTTATTAGGACCATGGGCGATAACAAGCTGCTTCCTTGGCTGTTCCTGGGATTCATTATGGTCATCTACCTCAAGATGGACGTTATCGGCGTCGCCGCAGCTGCCATTTGCGTCGCACTGCTCCTGGCCTTCCGCGAGGGCTCGTCCGGTCCGCAGACGGTTGCTGCAGATGAAGAGGAGGACTTCTAATGGCTACCCAGAACACCGACCTCAAAGAGGCCAAGAAGGACGCGATTATGACTCCCGATATGTATCGGAGCATGTTCCTTCGCCAGTTTACGAGCCAGTGCTCGCAGTCGTACGACAAGATGATGGCAATGGGCTTCATGTACACCATTCAGAAGCCCCTGCGAAAGATCTATCCCAACGACGACGATTACTATGCGGCGCTCGATCGCCATACCGAGTTCTTTAACATCACGCCTCATGTGCTTCCGTTTGTAGCCGGCCTAACGGTTTCGATGGAAGAGCAGGCGGCTGCCGATAAGAACTTTGACACGTCCTCGATTAACGCCATGAAGGTCGGCCTCATGGGACCGCTTTCCGGCATCGGCGATTCGTTCTACTGGGGTACGTTCCGCGTGGTCGCCGCCGGCATTGGTATTGGCATCGCGTCGACGGGCAACCCGCTCGGCCCCATCGTGTACGCGCTCATCTACTCCGTGATTAACTTTGCAACGCGTATCGTCGCCGCCCATCTGGGATACGACCTGGGAACCAAGTTCCTGCAGCAGTCCGAAGAGAACAACCTTATGTCTCGCATGACGCATGCTGCTGGTGTCCTCGGAATGACCGTTATCGGCGCCATGATTGCGGCGCAGGTCTCGCTGTCCACTGCTTTGACCTTTGATGTGGGTGGTTCGGAGATTGTCCTGCAGGATCTGTTCGATTCGATCTTCCCCGGCCTGCTGCCCTTGCTGGCAACGTTCGCTTGCGTTGCCCTGTACAAAAAGGGTGTCAAGACCATTTGGATTATTATTGGCATCTTCGCGATCTGCATCATCGGAACAGGTTTGGGAGTGTTCGCGGCGGCGTAAAGTTGACTGCTATGCTCGCGCGTTGGATAACTAACTGACCGTTTGAAAACGGGGTTCGGCGTAAGGCCGGCCCCGTTTTTTGTTTGAGGGATTTTCCGACCGTCCAAAAATCCACGCCCATGCATCACTCACACATCTCTCATCTCTCATTCCTCACTAATACGAGAGATAACAGAAAGACGAGAGATAAATATGAGAGATAACTGATCAGCAAAGAGACAGGCAATCATGGTATTGTCTCAATACTGATTGTTTTACCAGCAAAAACATGTTTAAATGAAACAGATGGCAGACATCTTATCTTTCATCTCTCACTTATCTCTAATATGAGAGATAACAGTAAGATGAGAGATAATTACGAGAGATAACTGAGAGACGAAGGAAATCTATTCGCGGCATTCTCCGCCGGGCCGAGCGAAAGGACATGCAGATGAACGAAAACGAGCTGACCGGTCTGCTCGAGTCTTTAAAGCGCATGGGCTCGGACGATCTTAACGTCGAGGTCAAGGAGAGCGCCACGACGCTTTCCCGCGACGTATGGGAAACGGTTAGCGCATTCGCGAATACCGCTGGCGGAATTATCGTGCTCGGAGTGAGCGAGCGCGCGGGCTTTGTCCCGGTTGAGAACTTTGAGACCGAGAAGGTGCTCAACCAATTCGTAGCGGGCATGGGTGATGCCGGCGGTCGCGGAAAACTGGCCAATCCGCCCAAATACACCATTGAACGCGTGGAGCTCCAGGGCACCGTGGTTCTGGTCATCACAATTGAGGAGCTCGACCCGTCGAGCAAGCCTTGTTATGTCATAGAGCGGGGCGCTCAAGGCGGCAGCTACAAACGCATCGATGACAAAGATGTTCCGCTTTCGTCGACCGAGGTCCTGTCCTTGTCGTCGTATGAGCGGACGAGCCCCAGTGATCGCGATGCGGTGCCCGGCGCGGTCGCAGGCGATCTTGACGAGGCCCTGGTCGACCGCACGATAGAGCGTGCTTTCTCACTGACACCTCGTGCGATGCGCGGCGCGCCGGACAAGAAAACGAAGCTGGAGCGCCTGAATTTCCTCGACTCCCAGGGCAATGTCACTAAGGCCGGACTCCTGGCTGCGGGTGCCTATCCTCAGCAGTTCTATCCCAAGCTCTTTATCGATGTGGCGGTCTATGCCGGAACGCAGAAGGGCGCGGCGGGGTCGTTGAGGTTCATGGACCGTACGATCTGCGAGGGAACGTTGGGCGAAATGATCTCGGATGCCGTCGCGGCAATCGCCAAGAATTTGCGGCGAACCTCGACCGTCCAAGGCGTCTCGCGTGTCGACTCGCTGGAGATTCCCGAGGAGGTTCTGCGCGAGGCAATCGCCAACGCCGTAATCCATCGAGAATACGGGGATCGGTTCTGTGGACAATCGATTGCCGTCGACGTCTTTGACGATCGTGTCGAGGTGACGAATCCTGGCGGCCTTTACGGGGGAAAGACTCGCGAGAACTTGTTTGACGGCAGCTCCCGATGCCGTAACGCGACGCTCGTGAAACTCATGTCGATTGTCCCGCTGCCGGATGGCGCAGGTTCGCCGGCTGAGGGCAATGGCTCGGGCATCCCGATGATGATCGATGCCATGCGCGCGTATGGTCTGGCCGATCCCCTGTTCCGCCCGGGATTCGATCGGTTCAAGGTCGTACTTTACCGTTCAAAGATCGAGCCGGTCGATCATGGCGGGGGCTTAATTGTGACGGCACTCAAACACTACGGCGAGCTGGGGACGCGTGAGCTGGCAGAACGCACGGGGCTTACAATTTCCCAGGTTAGGTCGCGCGTCAACGCGCTCATTGCTCAAGGCGAGCTTGAGCCCACGGCGCCGGCGACGAGCCGCAACCGCAAGTATCGACTGTCGGAGCGCGTGGGATAGATGCGTTAGTGGACGAGGCGACCCAATAATCGACCCTCGATTGGCGTCCATTAAGGTAAAGCGGTTGTTGCCCAGTCGACGGTGATGCTAAAGACTCGGCTTACGCCGGCATGGCCCCGAACCCGTCCATCAAGAACAGCCTAAGAACCAGCTTGATGACATATCCCGGTTTGACTTCTGCCGCGTCAAGGACGTGGCGCTCGGCGAGCTCGCTGCAGTATGCATAGATGTCGCGGATAAGGTCCGCGCCCGAAAGCGTAAACATGTAGCCTGCGTCCGAAAGCGCATTGGGCGCGGCGGGCAACTTGGCCATGTGGCAGAACGTTTGCAGGTCGGGCGCCATAGCGTCCTGGTAGCCAAGATGGTTGCCGTCTTCTTGTGCGGCGAGTTCCAGCTGGCGTACTCGATCCAGCGCCACTGCCAGCACAAAGCTCGGCGTAGGCGCATTGACGTCCTGAGTGGTCGCCACAAGCCTGCCCGCTGCCTGCGTGACAAGCCAAGCGACCTCGCGCTGGCAACGCACGGCCTTGCGCGTAACCGGCTTGATGGACGAAGAAGAAACGCTCCCCTTAGGCGGATTCGAAGCAGCCATAAGACCCTCCCATGAACAATCCGGTCCAACAAGCCCGGATGAAACACGTGCTACATCAGTATACAGGGGAGTGGGGTAGCGGGGTACGAGCGCGCCAGCGGCAAACCGAGAGCATCAACGATGTGCCGATCGCGGAATGAGATCTCGTAATAATTGACTCTCGGTCATATTATTGAGGGGCATGACTCGCGTTCGTATGGTTGTAGGTGCTGGCGATGAACGACATTGACCTTGCTGTTCCGTTGATGGATGGACCAAGCTATGACCGTGCCTGCAGTCTCGTGCCTTCCGAATACGTTGAGGCATGGGAGTGGTTTCTGGGTGAGGAACAGCGCGGCGGCGTTTGGACCAGCCTTCCGCACCACACCAAGGAAGATAGCCCTCAGTATCAGTATCGTTTGAGAATTGGCTCGGACTTCTTTCCCGTAACGCGGGATTCAGGGATCTTCTGGCCGGGCCAGGATCGGGTGAAGCAAGATCCCAATAAGATCTTTGCGCTCTCGGTCCATAACTCTAAAAAGAGCTTCTACACCGATGTGCCTCCGCTCTATTTGGACGATGGTACGTGGGTCATTAAGTACTCGGTTCAAGCGCCGGGTACCGTTGGTTTTCGAGACCAGAATTACAACCGTAAAATGCTCAACTGCATGGAATGCGGCGTTCCAGTCGGAGTCATATTTGCAACCGAGGTGGGCTACAAGGTGCTCGGCCTTGCGTTTGTTGAACGGTTCGAGTCCGAAAACGGATGGTTTGTTCTGCACGGTCCTGTTCATAAAGGCGGGCCGGACCCTCGTTTTGCGCCCGACATGAGTTATCTGAAGCACATGCCCGTCGATATTGAGTTTGCCGGACAGGGTACGACCGACGACGAAAAGGCCCGCTATGCGTTAAGGCGCGAGCGATTGGGGCAACAATGGTTCCGCAAGCAGCTCGTTGCCGCCTATGACGGCCGTTGCGCGGTGTCGGACTGCGGCGTCAGCGAAGCTCTGGAGGCTGCGCATATCGAGAATTACTCGGGACCCAAATCGCAGGTTGCCAGCAACGGCATTCTGCTTCGGCGCGACCTTCATTCCCTATTTGATGCTCACCTGATTTCGTTTGAGCCTGTTTGCGGCGAATATCGGCTGTGCGGATCGTACCTGCTGGATAAGACTGACTACGCTTCCTTTGCGGGTGCGACGCTAAGGCAGCCGAATGAGCGTCAGTGGCGACCCAATACGGTGTTTCTTGAGGCCCATCGCATTGAGTTCGATCGCTCGGAAAAGAAGCGTGAAAAGGCGGGGTTTCTGCCGTATTAGCGTATTTGGCTTTGGCGGTCTTTGACGATCGTGCTGTTTGATCGGATCGCGTGGCGATGCAATCTCGCGCACGCCCGCCGGTGCATGCTCTTCCTGATTTGTATAGCGTGAGGGGAGCATGTATGAGCTGGCGAGGCGATATTGCGATGGGGAAGTACGGAAAACTGCCGTGTGCCCTTATCGACAACAATATGTTTCCGGGCGTAGAAGTTGATTGCGGGTCGTTTGCTGTCGCCTGTCCTTGCTGCGGCTCGCAAATACCGTGTCTCGACATTCGGTTCATCGATGCGCGCGACAGGCTCAGCGACGAAGTGAGAAAACGGACAGGCGTTCATATGCCGGTGTATCCGGAGAAATGCCCTGTTTGTGGCCTCGATATCGTGTACGACGCCGGCGACGAGGGATAGGTGATGCGGAGGAGCTGACTGTGAAGGCCTCTCCGTCCCTACAAATAAATCCCCTCACCGAGCTGCTTGTGGAACTCGGCGTGATGGTCGCGTGCCCAGGTAAAGAGCGCCTGGTCAAAGTCGGTGCGCGTGGCCGGGACGCCAAAGACGCCGGCAACCTCGACGCGCACAAACTCCAGTGCCGGCAGCTTGTTGATGGCAGTGAGGGCAAACGGGGACGAGGGCTCCTCGAACAGATAGCGGCTGCCTTGCAGCGCGTCGCAACTGGTGCACGTGTTGCCGAGCGACGGGGCTTTGGAGGCTCGCGCGCCTACGGGCTTGTAGCCGCAGCGCTTAGAAAGATAGTCGCGGATCTCGCCCGGCACGCAGCCAAGAGCGGGCACGATGGCGAGTGCGTTGGCGTTGGCCGTGTCGATGGCAATGTGCCCGGCTTCGTTGGGCGCGTGCGCGATGGCGATGCTCTCGTCGTTATCGGCTCGATAGGGAATGCCGAAGGCCGCGACCGAGGTCTCTTTGTGACACTTCCAGCACTCGCGCTTGCCCAGTACTAGATATATACGGCGCTGAGGGGTCGGATCGGTCAACACCGGGCAGCCACTCGGCAAAGGGCTCGGGGTTGACGCCGCTGGGTACATACCAGATCTTTTTGGTCCGGTCCCATTTGGCGCCCAGCGCCTTGGCTTCTTCTTTGTGCGAAAAGGGAACATCGAGCTCGGTGCGCATGGCGGCTCCTTGGTGCTGCAGGTGCAAGTGGCTCAAGGATACCGCAGGGCGCAGACATCGCGGCGTTTTGCCGAGAAGCTGCGGTGCGGATGGGTTCGAGACGTGTTGGTCTCGGCCTCGGTGACTATTGGGGCGGTTTTGATTGACTGCGGAGTCAGCCGGGATAGGCACTTGGGTCGCTGACGCGGTTTTGTGTATGGGCTGTCTCTTATACACATCTGACGCTGCCGACGAAGGCTTAGG
>URWM01000003.1 GCA_900551655.1 uncultured Collinsella sp. | reverse complement strand
CCAGCCGGCGGCGCTCTGCGGCGTGGTGGGCCTTAAGCCCACGTACGGTGCCGTGAGCCGCTACGGCGTGGTGGCCTTTGGCTCTTCGCTCGACCAGGTTGGCCCCTTCGGCCGCACGGTCGAGGACGTTGCACTGGCCATGAACGCGCTAACCGGTGCGGGCCACGATCCGTACGACTGCACCAGCCAGGACTGTGCCGTCGACTTTACCGAGCACCTCAACGACAGCATCGAGGGCAAGCGCGTGGGCATCATTCCCGCGTTTATGGAGGCCGAGGGCCTGACGCCCGAGGTCAAGGTCGCTGTTCAGCGTGCCGCTCAGGAGCTGCAGAACCAGGGCGTCGAGCTGGTCGAGGTCGACCTGCCGCACCTGGACGCCGCCATCGCCGCCTACTACGTCATCGGCCCGGCCGAGGCGTTCTCCAACCTGGCCCGTTTCGACGGCATTCGCTACGGCTATCAGGAGGAGGGCTGCGCCAACCTGTCCGACCAGAGTTCGCTTTCGCGCGCCCATGGCTTTGGCGCCGAGGCCAAGCGCCGTCAGATGCTCGGCGCCTACCTGCTGAGCTCGGGTGTGTACGACAAGTACTACTACGCTGCGCAGAAGGCTCGCACGCTCATCACGCAGGACTACGACGCCGCGTATGCCAAGGTGGACACGATCCTGATGCCCGCCTCGCCGCGCACGGCCTTTAAGTTTGGCGAGATCAGCGACCCCACGCAGATGTACCTGTCCGACCTGTACACCATTTCGCTCAACATCTGCGGCAACGGTGGCATCTCGGTGCCGCTGGGCCTGGGCGAGGATACTCAGCTGCCCGTTTCTGCCCAGCTGGTTGGTCCGGCGTTTAAGGACCGTCAGCTGCTCACGTTTGCCCGCGCCCTGGAGCGCGGCTTTGCCGATGCCGCCACGGGTGCGCCCGCGCTTTCCGTCGCGCCCGATTTTGCCGGGAAGGGAGGCGAGCTGTAATGAAGGAGCTTTCCGAGGTCCTGCAGGATTGGGAGGCCGTGATCGGCCTGGAGATCCACACCGAGCTCACCGCACTCGACACCAAGATGTTCTGCAACTGCAAGCTCAGTCACGATGACGAGCCCAACGCCAACGTATGCCCGGTGTGCCTGGGCCTGCCCGGCGCCCTGCCGGTGCCCAACAAGCGCGCCATCGAGAGCATCGTCAAGGCCGGTCTTGCCACCAACTGCGAGATTCAGCGCCACTCGATGTTCTACCGCAAGCACTACTTCTATCCCGACATGGCCAAGAACTTCCAGACCACGCAGGGCCCGGTCGCCTTTGCCATGTACGGCCATCTTGACCTGGACGTGACCGGTCGCGGTGCCGCCGAGCGCCCCGACTGCGCGTTTGGCGAGGCCGAGGCTCAGAGTCTGGCGAGCGCCTCTGCCAACGCCGAGGGCCTGTCCACGTCCATGTCGTCGACCATGCGCGAGGGCAACCAGCGTGCCGGCCACCTGGCCAGCTACGATGCGTCCAACCTGCAGATGCCCGAGCGCCGCGAGGACGGCTCCTACACGGTGCCCATTCGCATCCTGCGCATCCATATGGAGGAGGACGCCGCCAAGATGGTGCACGTGGGCGGTGCCGAAGGCCGCATTACCGCCGCGGCCGAGTCGCTCGTCGACTACAACCGCTGCGGCACGCCTTTGATTGAGCTCGTGACTGAGCCCGACTTGCGTACGCCCGAGGAGGCTCGCCTGTTTATGGAAAAGCTCCGTCGCATCTTTGTGACACTGGGCATTTCCGACTGCTCCATGGAGAAGGGCTCCATGCGCTGCGACGGCAACGTGTCGCTGCGTCGCCGCGGCGAGACCAAGTTGGGCACCAAGACCGAGCTTAAGAACCTCAACTCGTTCAAGAGCCTGCACGACGGCCTCGCCTACGAGATCTGCCGCCAGGCCGAGGTGCTCGAGGAGGGCGGCATCATCTATCAGGAGACCCGCCACTGGGAGCCCAGCCGCAAGCGCACCGTGGTCATGCGTGTTAAGGAGACGGCCGACGACTATCGCCTGTTCCCCGATCCCGACCTGGCGCCGTTCGACCTGGATGATGAGTTCATCGACCGCTGCCGTGGTGAGATCCCCGAGCTGCCCGATGCCAAGCGCGCCCGCTTTGAGGCCGACTTTGGCATTAAGGCAGCCGACGCCGAGCAGATCGCCGGCGACCCCGAGTTTGCCGAGTTCTTTGAGGCCGCCGCTGCCGGTATGGCCGGCAAGGAGGCCCAGACGGTCGCAAACCTGCTGGTCAACGAGATGATCGCCTACCTTAAGGGTGCGGGCGTGTCGCTTGCCGAGTCCGGCATCGCGCCGGCTCAGGTGGCGGCGCTTGCCAAGCTGCTGGCGACCGATGCCATCAGTTCCAACCAGGCGCACGAGGTCTTTGAGGCCATGGCCCAGACCGGCGACGACCCCAACAAGATCGTCGACGAGCGCGGCATGCGCCAGGTGAGCGATGCCGGCGCACTGCAGCCGATCGTGGACGAGGTGCTGGCGAACTGTGCCGAGCAGGCGCAGCAGTACCGCGATGGCAACCAGAAGGTCATCGGCTTTTTGGTGGGCCAGTGCATGAAGGCAAGCCGCGGCAAGGGCAACCCGAAGCTCTTCAACGAGTTGCTGAGAACGTCGCTCTCGTAAACGGGAACCCGGGAGCCCCGGCAGGGCGGGTGCTTCCTCAAAATTTCAAACAGTCCTGCGCAAGACGAAGGCCACATTAAGTGGCCTTCTTTGCGTGCGGAACTCATTTTGAGCAAGCACCCCGGCGACTCGGGGCTTCCCCGGCCAGACGACTCGGCCGTTCGGGTCAGGTGAATGTGACAAAGGGACAGTCCCTTTGTCACATTGGGCATGCGCCTGTTCCTTTGCCCTCCCCTTATTGATGTTGGGAGCGCCAGGTGGTGGGGGTGGTGCCGGTGTGTTGCTTGAAGGCTTGGGCGAAGGCGGCCTGCTGAGGGTAGCCTAGACGCTCTGCAACCTGCGCTATCGTGAGCGCGCTATCGGCCAAAAGGTCCTGTGCTCGCTCCATACGGCGTCTGCGGATGTAGGCGCCCAGGGACTCGCCAGTTTGGGCCTTAAAGGTGGCGCATAGCTTGGAGCGGCTTGTGTAGAGCCTCTCGGCTACCTCGTTGATACCCACACGTCTGCCTTTGTCGAGCGCGCGCTCAATCATTGCCGTTGCTTCTTCGGCAATGGTTATGCTGGCGCGTGTGTCTGCCGCCCGCCGCGCCTGCTTGTGGGCCGCGCGCGAACAGGCGAGCTCCGCGACCATGGTCTCCACGATGCCTTGCATATAGACGTGTCCGCCTACGGTGCGGGCGCGGTCCTCGTTAATCCGGCGCAGCGTGTGGCAGATGGCAGACGTCGCCTCCTCGTGCCACGACTCGGCAAACGCTTCAAAGACTCCCACGAACTCAGTGGGATACCGATGCTCCAGCTCGTCAAAATACCCGGGCAAAAAGAGCACCGAGCGCGAGTGATAGAGCCGCCCTGCAAACAGTGGGCTTAACTCCTCGCCACAGTTATCTTGGATAAAGCTGCACACGGCATTGTTTGGCCACGGTCCATGCAGGGGTTTAAGGTTCGCAGGCGTTATGCCGGCTTCGGGCATGCACATGAGCGTGGGCGCGCTGACCTCGCTCACGCATGCGTACGGTTCGGGTGTGTATTCGGCCAGGTACATATCGTGCGTCGGGGTAATGTAATGCTCCATGACGATGCAGGCAGGGGAGAGGGGCATGATCCATGCGCGTCCGTGCGCCCGATCGTTTGCCACCTCGCCGGTAAAGACGGCGCCCTTGCCGGTAAGCTCCAGGCCAAACTGCTCAAACTGCGGTGCGTAGAGCTCGGTTATGTCGGTCGCTGCCCGCCGTATTTGCAAAAGCGTCCCTTTCCTTTGCAGAAACGTCCACGCCTGGCTCGATTGTGAGCCATGGCTAACACATCAATGATAAGTTCATTACGGTTAACTCTCAAGCCGTTAGAAAGGAATCTCATGGCAAAGGGGTCAAAAAGGGAAGGCGGCGGTATCGGCGAGCTGCTTGCATATGCCGGCGACCGCAAATTCCTAACGTATTTGGGCATGGCTCTCTCGGCGCTCTCGCAGCTGCTGAGCTTTGGCCCGTTCGTGTGCATTTGGCTTGTCGCGCGCGATCTGATCGCCGTGGCGCCTAACTGGAGCGAAGCCTGCGGCATCGCGACGTATGGCTGGTGGGCCGTGGGGTTTGCGCTGGCAAGCATCGTGGTCTATTTCGTGGGGCTCATGTGCACGCACCTGTCTGCGTTTCGCTGCGCGTCCAATATTCGCAAGACTACGAGCGAGCACCTGCTTAAGCTGCCGCTTGGCTACTTTGACACACACGCCACCGGTGAGCTGCGCCGTATCGTAGACGGATGCGCCGCCTCCACCGAGACCCTGCTCGCGCACATGCTACCCGATATCGCCGGCGCCACCGCCATGGTCGCAGGTCTGCTCGTGCTGCTTTTCGCCCTCGATTGGCGCTTGGGCGCGGCATGCCTTATCTCGGTCGCCGTTTCGCTTGGCGCCATGGCCACCATGATGAGCGGCAAGGGCGCCGAGTTCATGAAGGCCTACATGGGCGCGCTGGTCAAGATGAACAAGACCGGTACCGAATACGTACGCGGCATTCCCGTGGTCAAGGTGTTTCAGCAGACGGTCTATTCCTTTAAGGCGTTCCACGACGCGATCGCCGAATACGCCGACATGGCACAAAGCTATGCGGGCACGTTTTGCCGAGGTCCGCAGGTACTCAACCTTGCCGCGCTCAATGGTCTTGTGACATTCCTGTTGCCCGTGGCGTTGCTGTTGGCGCCGGGCGAGACGGACTTCGCGCATTTTATGGCCAACTTCACGTTTTACGCGATGTTTTCGGCCGTGGTGCCGACGGCCATGACCAAGCTCATGTTTGTGGGCGAGGCCTCTCAGATGAGTGCCGATTCGCTGGCGCGCATCCGAAGCGTTATGGATTCCAAGCAGCTCTCCGTGCCTGCCCAGCCCAAGCACCCTGCTGGCAGCGATGTGCGCTTTGAGGACGTGAGCTTTACCTACGAGGGTGCCGAAGCGCCTGCCGTCGATCATGTGAGCTTTAGCGTTCCCGCTGGTAGCACCCTCGCCCTGGTGGGTCCCTCGGGTGGCGGTAAGTCAACCTGCGCAAGCCTGATCCCGCGTTTTTGGGATGTTTCCTCGGGTCGAGTGCTCGTAGGCGGTGTGGACGTTCGCGATATGGATCCGCACGAGCTTATGGACCAGGTCGCCTTCGTGTTCCAGACCAACCAGCTGTTCCGGCAAACACTTGCCGATAACGTGCGCGCCTCCAAGCCTACGGCCACTGACGACGAAGTGCGTGCGGCCCTCTCCGCAGCTCAGTGCGACGACATTGTGGCCAAGCTCCCACAGGGCATCAATACCATGCTCGGTGCCGGCGGAGCATATCTTTCGGGCGGCGAGGTCCAGCGCGTGGCACTCGCCCGCGCGATCCTTAAAGACGCGCCTATCGTGGTGCTCGATGAGGCCACGGCGTTTGCCGATCCCGAGAACGAGGCACTCATCCAGCGCGCCTTTAGCAAGCTGGCGGCGGGTCGCACGGTCATTATGATTGCGCACCGACTCTCGACTGTAGTGGGCGCAGACCAAATCGCGGTGCTCAACCAGGGCAGCGTGCAGGAGGCTGGCACCCATGCCGAGCTGCTGTCCCAAGAGGGCCTGTATGCCAAGATGTGGGCCGAATACGAACAGGCCGCGAGCTGGAAAATCACTGCAGCGACCGCGGATGCCGCCGTCACGAAGGGAGGCGAGGCCTAAATGTTCGCCTCGTTCCAAAAGAAGTATTTCCTATCCGATAAAGGCGTCGCCGGAGTAAAACGCGGCATTTTCTGGACCACGCTCACCAATCTCATTACCATGGCCGGCATGGGCTTTTTATTCCTGGTCATGGCCGGCTTTGTCGAGCATCTCGCCAGCGGGGCCGACCTGCCGGATGCGCTGCCGATCGTGGGCGGCCTCCTGGTCTTTTTCGTGTTGCTCTTTGCCTCTAACTGGCAGCAGTATTACTACACCTACTGCATCTTCTACGAGGAGTGCGGCAAGCAGCGTATGGAGATCGCCGAGCGCTTGCGCAAACTGCCGCTGTCGTTTTTTGGTCGTCGTGATCTGGCCGATTTAACCGAGACCATCATGGGCGACGTCCAGGCCATGGAGCACGCCTACAGCCACGTGCTGGGAGAGCTTTGGGGTGCCATCATCGCAAGCGCCATTGTGTTCGTGGCGTCGCTGTTCTTTTGCTGGCAGCTGGCGATCGCGGCGTTTTGGAGCGTTCCCGTTGCCTTTGCCGTGCTGTATCTAACACGCGGCCCCATGACTCCGGTGTTCGATCGCGTGCGTGCCGAGAAGGTCAAGGTTACCGAGGCAATTCAAGAGACGCTCGACTGCGTTCGCGAGATCCGCGCCACCAACCAGGAGGCCCATTATCTTGAGGGACTCAACGCCGTGATCGATGCCGAGGAGCGCGAGACCACCAAGGGCGAGCTCGCTAACGGGCTTTTGGTCAACTCTGCTTTTGTCATCCTGCGTCTGGGCATTGCCACCACGCTGGTTACGGGCGCCGCGGTGGTCGCCTCCGGGCAGGTCGACTTTTTGGTGATGTTTGCCTTCCTGCTTATGGTGAGCCGTATCTATGCTCCCTTTGACCAGGCGTTAATGTTAATGTCCGAGCTGTTTGCCGCCGAGTCGTCTGCCAAGCGCATGCGTTCCATCATGGAAGAGCCTGTGGCGCGGGGCAGCGAGAAATTTGAGCCCGCGGGCCACGATGTGGTGTTCGATCACGTGGCATTTGGCTATGGTGCGGGCGAGGACGGCCGCGCCGGCGAGAAAGTTCTTACCGATGTGAGCTTTACCGCCAAGGAAGGCGAAGTTACGGCGCTGGTCGGTCCTTCGGGTTCCGGTAAGTCTACGGTGAGCCGCCTGGCCGCGCGCTTTTGGGATGCCACCGCGGGCAAGGTTACCGTGGGCGGTGTGGATGTTGCGAGCGTTGATCCCGAGGTACTGCTGCGTGATTACGCCATCGTGTTCCAAGACGTGCTGCTCTTTGACGACACGGTGATGGGAAACATCCGCCTCGGGCGTCGTGATGCCACCGATGAGGAAGTGCTTGCGGCCGCGCGTGCCGCCAACTGCGACGAGTTTGTGAGCCGCATGTCGCAGGGCTACGACACCATGATCGGTGAGAACGGCTCCAAACTCTCCGGCGGCGAGCGCCAGCGCATCTCCATCGCTCGCGCGCTGCTCAAAGATGCGCCCATCGTGCTGTTGGACGAGGCGACGGCGAGCTTGGACGTGGAGAACGAGACCGTGGTACAGCAGGCGCTCTCCCGTCTGCTTACAGGTAAGACGGTTATCGTTATTGCCCACCGTATGCGTACGGTGGAAAATGCCGACAAAATCGTTGTGCTTAAGGATGGTGTGGTTGCCGAGCAGGGCACTCCGGCGCAGCTCAAGGCGGCAGGTGGAGAATTCGCCCGCATGGTGGCGCTGCAAAAGGAAGCAGCTACCTGGCAGTTGTAAGAAGGGGCAAAGGGACAGTCCCTTTGTCACATTGACAATCGGTTACTCCGCATCGTTAATTTTCAAAAGGTTAGCCATGGCTGACCTAGATAGTTAGATAAAATTGAGATATTTCAAAAGCGTGCTCGAGCAAACTTGTTTACTCGGGTGCTGAAGCACCATGCCGCGTCCAATGCGGCAAAAGGGAGAAGCAACATGAAGAAGTCGACGTTCAATACCCTGCTTGTCGGTGGCGGTTTTCTGCTTGGCACGGCCGGCATCAAACTGCTCACCAGCGCTCCGGTAAAGAATGCCTGCGTGCAGGGCATCGCGTGCGGTATGCGCGTCAAGAACTGCTACCAGGACATGGTCGAGCAGGCCAAGGCTAATGTCGACGACATGGTTGCCGAGGCTGCCTACATCACCCAGAGCGAGGCCGCTGCTGACGAGGCAGCCGAGTAACGCTCCCAGGCACAAACTATGAGATTCTCGATTATTAGCGAGATCCCCGGCAGGACCCGTCTTCAATTGGCGGGTCCTGTGCCAGAGAGCGATCTCGATGCACTTCTTAAGCTTGGCGGCGAAATCGACGGCGTGCGCAAAGTGCGCGTATATGGCCGTATTGGCCAGATGGCGCTCGAATATGACGAGCAGTGTCGTGCGAGCGTGCTCGACGCCTTGGGCGCACTCGATGCTCAAGCCATCGCCGATGCCAAGTCGGGTTACGTGATGCAACTCGAGCCGCGCAAGCACAAACTCGTTATGGACCTGGCGACACTCATCGGCGCCCATTACGCACGCCGCTGGTTCTTGCCGACGCCTCTGCGTGCGGTGTTTGTCGTGGCCGGTTACATGACCTTTTTGCGCGCCGCTCTCCACGAGCTCTCGCAGCCGCGCCTGACCGTTCCCGTGCTCGACGCTTCGGCCATCGGCATTTCGTTCGTCAAGCGTGATGTCGATACCGCGGGGCAGACGATGTTCCTGCTCAATGTGGGCGAGCTGCTCGAGGACTACACCCGCGCCATGAGCGAAAACGAGCTCATCAACTCGCTGCTCGATGTGCCCGATAAGGCACAAAAAGTGGTCGGTGACACCGAGGTGAGCGTTGCCGCCACCGAGCTTGAGCCCGGCGACTTGGTCGCCGTTCGCACCGGCATGTCCATCTGCATCGACGGCGTGGTTGAGCAGGGGAGCGCCATGGTTAACCAGGCGACCCTGACCGGCGAGCCGCTTGCCGTCGAGCGCAGCGCAGGCGACGATGTGTTTGCTGGAACTGTCGTCGAGGACGGCAGCATCTTGGTGCGCGTGCGCGCCAACACGGCTCAGACCAAGCTGCGCTCGATCGTCTCGCTCGTGCAGGCGGCCGACTCGCTCAAGTCCGAGGGCCAGTCGCACATGGAAGACCTCGCCAACAAGATCGTCCCGTGGAACTTCCTGCTCGCGGGCCTTGTCGCTCTCACCACGCGTAGCCTCATTAAGACCTCGGCGGCGCTGATGGTCGACTACTCGTGCGCACTCAAGCTCACGGGTTCCGTTGCCGTCATGACCGCTATGAGCGATGCTGCCAAGATGGGCGTGATGGTCAAGGGCGCCAAGTACTTTGAGTCGTTTGCCAAGGCCGATACCATTGTCTTTGATAAGACCGGCACGCTCACTGAGGCGCAGCCGCGCCTGGCTTGCGTGCTGACGACCGATGGCTGGAGCGAGGACGAGGTTCTGCGCCTTTCCGCCTGCTTAGAGGAGCATTTCCCGCATCCAGTGGCACGCGCCGTGGTCAATGCGGCACGCGAGCACGAGCTCGAGCATCGCGAGCGCCACGCCGCCGTCGAGTACATCGTGGCACACGGCATCGCTTCGTCCATCGAAGGGCGTCGCGCAATCATCGGTTCAGCGCACTTTGTATTTGAGGACGAGGGTGCGCAGCTCGAGTCCGACATCAAGGAGCAGATCGAGTCCCAGGTGCAGGGCCTGTCGCCGCTGTATCTGGCGGTCGACGGCACCGTTGTGGGCGTGCTTGGCATCGAGGATCCGCTCAAGCCCGGGGTCCGTGAGGCCATCGCCGACCTGCATGCGCTGGGCGTCAAGCATGTCGTTATGCTCACGGGCGATTCGGAGCGCACGGCCGAGCGCATTGCGCGCGAGGCGGGCGTCGACGAGTTTAAGGCCGAACTGCTGCCCGAGGACAAGTACGCCTATGTGGAGCGCATTAAGAGCGAGGGGCGCCATGTTGCCATGGTGGGCGATGGTGTCAACGATTCGCCAGCGCTCGGTTTGGCCGACGTGGGGCTGGCCATGGGCGGCGGAAGCGACATTGCCAAGGAGGTCGCCGACATCATCCTGGCCGACACGGATCTCGCCGCGATCGTGCGCCTGCGCCGCATGAGTCAGGGCCTCATCGACCGTCTGACGAGCTCGTATGCCAAGGTCATGCTCACCAACTCGGCGCTGCTGGCATTGGGTATTACCGGCACGATCGCCCCGCAGACATCGTCGCTGCTGCACAACGGTTCGACGATTGCGTATAGCTTGGGCAACGCGAAGGCATATCTGCGCTAGCGCTTTTACTTAAGTTTTGGCCTGCATTTGGGCGGTGTTGCAGCCGTCAGAATGCAGGCTTTTTGCGTTTGACCATGTGCTAGCAGCAATATATAGTTGTGATAGCTTGGTTAGCAGAAGTAGAAGGTGGGGTTGAGATGAGTGCTGTTAGCAGTATGGCGCAGGTGAATGTTCGCGTTGATCGCCAGGTCAAGAACCGTGCCGAGGAGGTGCTGCGGCTTTCGGGCGGGTCACTGCCCGAGCTCATCAAAAAGGTGGTGGCCAAGGTCGCGCAGGGTGGCGGGCAGTGCGAGGAAGTGCTTGCGGCCGTCGACGACCGCAAGCAGGCCGTCGCGCCCGATACTCCGTTCGTCGCATCATGGGCGGCGGCGGATCAGCTTTACGCGGACCTGGGCATCGCTACGTCGCCCGTATCCGACGATCGCGATTGGGACACAATCTATTCCGAAGCAATGGATGAGCGCTATCGCCAAAAGGGGATGATCCTGTGAGCGGGGCTTTCCTCAAAATAATGGTGGATGCCAACGTATGGGTTGATTCGTTTTGCGTCGACCATGCCGAGTCGCTTGCCGCGCGTGCGTTTATTGGGCAGGCGACGGAGACGGGGGCGTCGCTGTTCTTCCCGGTGCATATCGCTAATGACGTACTGTACGTTGTCCAACACGAGCTGAAGCGTAGCGTTATTGCCAGCGGGGGAGCGCTCGGCGAGGCATCTGCCCATGCAATTGGCGACGCTGCGCTGGCGTTTGTTCGGAATATGACCGAAAACGCCACGGCCGTGGGTGCAGATGCGTCGGACCTTTGGCTGGCCGACAAATACTTAGTGCTCCATCGCGATTACGAGGACAACCTGGTGCTCGCCGCGTGCAAGCGCGCGCAGGTCGATTACTTGGTGACAAACGATCGAAAGCTGCTCGAACATGCCGATCTTGCAGCAAAGACCCCGCGCCAAATGATGCCGATTCTGGCTTTGGCCGAACGTGGTGGGCGGGTGTCCCGCTAACGTAAATCTATATGTGCACCCCCTGGAGCTCCGTCACCCCAAGGGGTGCACGCTGTTTTGCCATGGACCGCCTTATTCTTTTAATGCGCCGCCCCTCTAGAGGCCTTCTCAGTCCTGCCGACACGATATTTTGGGTCAGATGGCCGGAAGTATGTTTCGGAGATGTGCTTTGTTGGGAAAGCCTCCAATGGATTGATGGGGCCAAGTGCTTCTAACCAAAGCGTTTATCTCGGCAATTTCCAGGGACAGTTTACTTCTATCCTTTCGCCGGCTGGCTCCCAAATAACAAAGTTAAAGTGCTTGCGTACGGGTACATAAAGCGATATCCTAAAAGAAAAATGTGGAGGTTCATGATGCTATCAAGATTCGGAACCATATTTAGCAATAAGCGTCTTAGATATGCTTAGTTGATGGAGCTGAATTTATTTTAGGAGCGAGCATTATGAACAAGCGCCTATCTTTACCTGTTGCATTACTACTGTTAGTGGCTGCCCTATCGCTGTTTACGCCCTCAATAGGGTTTGCGGATGATTTCCTGACTAATGACAATAGCGAATATCCAGTGAATGTTTCATTTCAACTGAAAGATCGTGCGAGTCAGGAATATACCGTTATTTTGCCGGATGGAACTGAAGGCAAAATTGGAATTGAATATATTCCGACTATTGAGCCGTGTAACGCGTGGGATTCTTATTATCAAAACGCCTCTGGCACATGGAGGGTTTACTATAACTCGGTGATATTTCAGGAGTTCTACATTAAAATCGGCAATCATAAGATAACGAGTGCATGGGGTTCGAATTATTCTGTTCCCCTGGGAACGGCATCTGATTCCTTTACCTGGAATAGTACACGAGCGCTACAGCGCGTGAATGTGTCTATACCAGGCTTGTATACTGGAAATGTGTTCCTGGGCGCAGAAATGCAGGGAACGACCCTGCACACCTATGCATACTAGGGAGGTGGTTTTGTGCGCGGTCCAGAAATCGTCTTACTTGCGATACTAATTGCGCTTATCGTGCTCGCATTTAGGCTGGTACGTTGGATAGCGCGAAAAGCAAAGCGTTAAGTAGCCTGGACAGGTATCATTTTTATTCGAAGAACAAGCTGGATACTCTCAAATCTCTCATGTGATTATGTGCTGTATCTGGCTTGCTCTTCAGTTATGGCTCGAAATGAGAACTAAGTCTTTAAAGCTGCGTTTTTATGGCAGTGGCTTCGGCGAGTTTGTCTACTGCTGTGGTATCGGATTGATTGAGGGCAGCGAGGCTGCGGTAGAGCCATTCGTTGACCTGGGTGTTCTTGACGCCAGCGGTTTTGGTGAGGTTGGCTATAGCGCTGATTTCGGCAAAGAGTTCGGCCTTTGCACCCGTGAGCTCGCCAAGCTCGATGTCGTGATGCGCGGTGACGCCGCGGTTTTCGCTTACGTGGTCGATGAAGCCGCGGACGGTTTCAACGTGCTCGGCGAGTGTGGCCTCATCGGCGCCGTCGGTGAGCGCGTTGAGGGCGCCCGTGACCACGAGGGCAGGATGTCCGCAGGGGACAAAGCCCTCGATGACATCCATAGCTTCGGTAATGGTTGAGCCCAGGCCCACGAGGGCATTGACGAGTTGCTGCTTGGTATCCATAACGGTCCTTTCGACGTGTCAATTGTGCTTGGCGAAAATATACGTGACGCGATCGGTAGCAAAAGTGCGAAGTGCAGCGCACATTGGGGTCTTCACAGCTCGTGCATAGAACAGCTGTCTTCCTTGAGAACGTGGTAACATAGCACCTCGCAAGCGGGGCTCGCCCCGTATGTTCCTTGAAAAGTCGACGGCTGTTGGGTACTCCTGTTGGGTACTCGTGCCCAATACCATCCAGACTTTCCCGACATTCGGGGGCGACTGGTTTCGACACGATAGCTCTGAGAGAGGAAGCAAGCCGAGGTCTCCTCGCCTCGTTAAACAGGGGTACCGTCAAATTGAATTGACAACAACTCTTCTTTTGAGCCTATGGCTCTCGCTGCTTAGTTTATAGCGGCGCGTCAACCCGGTGATTTCCCCGACACCGGTGCGACGTCATTTTAGGGGAATGCTCCTGCGCACGTAATCGGTATGGCGCAGGCTAAGACCGAACCGGTTAGGACGCCGCGAGCGTGTCGCTGCGCGCAAAGCGTCCGAGACAAAACCAGCGACTGAGCTTGGAGATGCCAATCAGGGGGCTTTCGTGGACCGGAGTTCGATTCTCCGCGCCTCCACCAACAGTTACAGGCAGGTAGAGAAGTGTCTCTACCTGCTTTTTTATTACATATAGATACCGCGGAGAATCGAACTCTATGCAGGGCGTGGGCGTAAAGAAAACGCGTCAGCGTTTTTAGCCCGCGGGCGAGGACGCCGGCAGGCGGCCGAAGCCGGTGCGGATTTGCGAAGCAAATACGCGGATTCTCCGCGCAAAGCCTCAATCCTATATAGATGCGATGTTATCGAACCTCAGCCTGCCATGCGCCGCATCAACGCAGACCGGGATGCACTTTCCCAGCGGCAACTCATACTCTGGGGTTGGCTTGACCGCCCCGCCCCCTTAACTCCAAAACCCGTGCGCTCTCCTCCGTAAAACTGGGTAGAAGAAAGCCAAAACGCAATCGCAGGAGGTCAATATGACTGCAGAAGATAAGGCAAAGAACGCCGGCAAGGTCGCGCTCGTTTTGGAGGGCGGCAGCTTCCGCGGGCAATTTACCGCAGGCGTGCTCGACGTTCTCATGGAGGCCGGCGTCGAGATTCCGGCGGTATATGGCGTATCGGCCGGCGCCCTCAACGGCGTGAACTACAAGTCGCACCAAATCGGCCGTGCCAACCGCATCAACCTGGCTTTCTGCAACGATAGCCGCTTCATGGGCGCCGCATCGTTTGCGTCCACGGGCTCTATCGTTGGCTACGACTTTATCTTCAACGATGTCCAGGACCGCCTGGATCCCTTTGACAACGAGACGTTCGACGCCAGTCCCATCGAGATGTACGCCGTTGCGACGGACATGTTGTTTGGAACCGCCACGTACCTGCCGGTCAAAAGCGCCGTGCTCGACCTCGATGCTGTGCGCGCCTCGACGTCGCTGCCGCTGGTGACGCCGCCGGTCGAGATTGACGGGCACAAATACGTCGACGGCGGCGTGGCCGATTCGGTTCCTATCGAGCATGTGCTCGAGGAGGCGGGCTTCGACCGTGCGGTTGTCATTGTCACGCAGGACCGTTCGTATGAGAAAAAGCCCTACGAGTTTATGCCAGCCGCACGCGCTCGCTATGCCGACTACCCCTACCTGCTCGAGGCTATCGAGACGCGCCACGACCGCTATAACATCCAGCGCATGCATCTGTGGAAGTATGAACGCGAGGGCCGCGCGCTGGTCGTTGCTCCGCAAAAGCCGGTCGAGGTCGGCCATGTTGAGCATGATTCGGCAAAGCTCCTCGACCTGTATATCCAGGGCCGCCAGGAGGCAAAGCGCCTACTGAGTGATATCGAGGCGTTTGTCGAGCGCTAGCGTCGCGACGTCATGACCCATGGACGACATGTGCAGAAACTCTGGTCGGAGCCAAAATACCTGTTGACTCGGGCGGCGAGCGGGGTAATATGGACGGGTTACTTGCAGAGCCCCGTGAATCTCTGTAACAACACGTACTGTACATGGAGGAGTCTAAGTGATTTCGAAATCGACTCACTACGCCAAGCAGGGCGAGGTCCAGCGCAACTGGGTTCTCGTCGACGCCGATGGTGCTGTCCTGGGCCGTCTTGCCACCCAGATCGCAATGATCCTGCGCGGTAAGAACAAGCCCCAGTTCACGCCCAACAGCGACTGCGGCGACTTCGTTGTCGTCATCAACGCCGATAAGGTCCAGCTTACCGGTAACAAGGCCGACACGAAGACCTATTATCGCCACAGCGGCTACAACGGCGGCCTCAAGGCTGAGAGCTTCCGCCAGGCTATGGAGAAGCACCCGGAGAAGGTCATCGAGCGCGCCGTTCGCGGCATGCTGCCCAAGACCACCCTCGGCCGTGCCCAGATGACCAAGCTTAAGGTCTACGCTGGTGCCGAGCATCCGCACGCTGCCCAGAACCCCACGAAGATTGAGCTGGAGGCTTAAAGATGGCTGAGAACACCGTTGTCTACCAGGGTACCGGCCGTCGTAAGAACGCCGTCGCCCGCGTCCGTCTCGTCCCCGGCACCGGCAAGGTGACCATCAACAAGCGTGACGCCGAGCAGTATTTCGGCCGTCATCAGCTCGTTGAGAACGCCCTTGCTCCCTTCAAGGTGACCGACACCGCCGGTCAGTTCGACGTTATCGCTCTGTGCGATGGCGGCGGCATCTCCGGTCAGTCCGGCGCTCTGCGCCTGGGCATCGCTCGTGCTCTTCTGAACGCTGGCGATTACCGTGCTGACCTCAAGAAGGCCGGTTTCCTTACGCGCGATGCTCGCGTGGTCGAGCGCAAGAAGTACGGCCTCAAGAAGGCCCGCCGCGCTCCCCAGTTCTCCAAGCGCTAAGGTTTTATCTCCTTACGAGATACAATGTACAAGCGGGGCCTGCCGATTGCTCGGCGGGTCCCGCTTTTCTTTTTCGACTAGGGTGGGCGACTGCGTTTTGCCCACTTGGGAAGGAGCGATCCTATGCCCCAGAACATCTTCGGTACCGATGGCGTCCGTGGCGTCGCCAACGCCGACCTCTCGTGCGACCTTGCATTTCGTCTGGGCCGCGCGGCGACCAAGTTCCTTGGCCCGGACATTTGCATCGGTCGCGATACGCGTCTTTCGGGCACCATGCTCGAGAGTGCTCTGACCGCCGGCATTATGGCCGAGGGCGGTCGCCCGCATTGCTGCGGCGTTATCCCTACGCCGGCCGTGGCACTGCTCACCGTTCAAAACGAGCTCGACGGCGGCATTGTCATTTCTGCTTCGCACAATCCGCCGGAGTTCAACGGCATCAAGTTCTTTAGTCGTAAGGGCATGAAGCTTCCCGACGCGGTTGAGGAAGAGATCAGCGCCTGGGTCATGTCCGAGGAGGCCATGGCTGCCGACACGCTGCCGACCGGCGCCGGTGTGGGTCACATCATCAAGATGAAGGATGCCCGCAAGGCCTATGTCGATCATGCCATCAGCACGCTCGACGGCCTTAAGCTCGACGGCCTGGTCGTTGCCGTCGACTGCGGTCACGGTGCTTCCTGCCAGACCACGCCTGCCGCGCTGCAGCGCCTGGGCGCCACGGTGCATGCCATCAACACCGATTTCTGCGGCACCGACATTAACGTCGAGTGCGGCTCCACGCACCTTGAGCCCCTGCGCGAGCTCGTGCTGCGCACCCACGCCGATATCGGCCTGGCCCACGACGGCGACGCCGATCGCGTGCTGTTCGTGGACAGTGAGGGCAACGAGATCGATGGCGACTACATCCTGGCTATCTGCGGCTCCGACCTTGCTGCTCGCGGCAAGCTCGCCAACTCCGAGATCGTCTCGACCGTCATGTGTAACCTGGGTTTCTCCATCGCAATGAAGGAGCAGGGCTTTGAGATGGTCCAGACCGCCGTGGGCGACCGCTACGTTCTGGAGCGTATGCTCGCGGATGGCGCCGTCATCGGCGGCGAGCAGTCCGGCCACATCATCTTCCTGGAGCACAACACCACCGGTGACGGTCTGGTGACGGCTCTGCAGCTGCTGGCCGTGCTCAAGCGCACCGGTCGTACCCTCACCGATCTTGCCGGCATCATGAAGAAGTACCCGCAGGTACTCGTCAACGTGCATTCCGACAACAAGGCTGGTCTGGACGATTGCCAGCCCATCTGGGATGCCGTCGCTGCTGCCGAGAAGGAACTTGACGGCCGTGGTCGCATTCTGGTGCGTCCGAGCGGTACCGAGCCGCTGGTCCGCGTTATGGCCGAGGCGGAGACGCACGAGCTGACCCAGCGCGTTGTCGACGACATCGTCGAGGTTGTCAAGCGCGAACTTCCCTAATGGTCAAAAACGAGTGCCAAGTGGTAAACTGTTAAGGCTATTTTGGTCGATTGGTATGTCCGAGGGGGAGCATGTTCACTAAAGTCCTAAGGTCTTTTGGTATGCGTGGTCGAGTCCTTACGCTGGATGCTCCCATCTCGGGCGACGTCATTCCGCTTTCCGAGGTAAACGACCAGACATTTGCCACCGGCCTTTTGGGCCAGGGCGTGGCGATTCAGCCTACCGGCACGCGTGTGATTGCACCGGCTGATGCCAAGGTCGAGGCCATTTTTCCCACGGGGCACGCCGTTGCGCTTAACACGGTCGATGGCTTGGACGTGCTCATCCACGTTGGTTTGGACACTGTTCAGCTCGAGGGCAAGCACTTTACCGTACATGCGCAAGTGGGTGACATCGTCCATAAGGGCGATGTACTCATTGAGTTCGATCGCGAGGCAATTGCTGCCGAGGGCTACGATGTGACGGTTCCCATCTTGGTGTGCAACTCCGTTGAGTTCTCGAGCATCAAGGGCTCCGTTGGCGTGCATGTCGAAGAGATGGACCAGCTCATCGTTGCTCGCGAGCGCTAGCAAGTGCGCGTGGCCATTAGCCTACAATTCAAACACGTTTACGGAGGGCGCCCTTGAAAGAGGACGCCCTCCGTGGCAAGATGGGATTTGTCCGAAGCTAAAAGGCTTCGGGTCACCGTGGACGGGCAGGGGCCTCGACGCGGTTAGACACGAGACACATATATTACGCGACCTCGCCCTGGTGGCCGCACACGTTGGTTGCGGCCGACGCGGGCCGCGGGCAAGTGCTTGTAAGGGGAGCCTTGCCTCTCTTGTACGAGAAAGGACGCGTAATGAAAATCATTAAAGCTAAAGACTACGAGGATATGAGCCGCAAGGCCGCCAATATCATCTCGGCGCAGGTTATCCTCAAGCCCGACTGTGTGCTGGGCCTTGCCACCGGCTCCACCCCGATCGGTGCCTACAAGCAGCTCGCTGCTTGGTACGAGAAGGGCGACGTCGACTTTGCCGAGGTCAGCACCTACAACCTGGACGAGTATCGCGGCCTTTCGCACGACGATCCCCAGAGCTATCACTACTTCATGCGTGAGAACTTCTTCGACCACATCAACATCGACCTGAACAACACGCATGTGCCCGACGGTTCCAACCCCGACGCCGCCGCTGCCTGCTCTGAGTACGACAAGATCGTCGCCGCCGCCGGTTACCCGGATCTGCAGCTGCTCGGCATTGGCAACAACGGCCACATCGGCTTCAACGAGCCCGATGACCACTTCTCCAAGGGCACGCACTGCGTCGACCTCACCGAGAGCACCATTCAGGCCAACAGCCGCCTGTTCGACAGCATCGACGATGTTCCCCGTCAGGCCTACACCATGGGTACCCAGACCATCATGTATGCCCGCATGATCCTGGTCGTCGCCAACGGCGAGGCCAAGGCTCAGGCCGTGCATGACATGTGCTATGGTCCGGTTACGCCCGCGTGCCCGGCTTCGATCCTGCAGCTGCACACCAACTGCGTTGTCGTTGCCGACGAGGCCGCCCTTTCGCTCTGCGAGTAGCGCGAATCCTGCACCTCGACATAGCCTTGCCTAAGGCCTCCGCTTTGCGGGGGCCTTTTTGCTATCCCTTTCCGCCCGCTTGACCAAAATCTTGCCGCAAGCTTGGCGAATGCCGGATGTCAAACAGCTTGATTCATTCCATACCAGATTCTATGCAAAAATGCCACTAAAAGGTCGTAGACGGTAGCGGGTGCTAGGCGAGTTGAATGACATGGCTGAACCTTGTTCATTTGCGTTACACTGCCGCTTAGATGGGACAAGCTGACAAGCTCATTTACCTGCTTAAAGACCGATTAGTCGGGGGATTAATAAGAATCGGCCCTCGCTGTACAAAAACTTGCCGCTTGCGTACCAAAAGACAACCTAAAACACAAGGTCGCTCTATTCATAGCGCGGCTTGTATGGTCTTGCGGCTACAGTGTCCATACGGTCGAGTTGAGGAGCGGGCATGGTAAACGATTTGGGCAGTATGGACGACCTCGAGCTGATGCCGCTGGGCGGTGGCTATATGGTGCGACGCGAACGCTTGATGAATGAGCTTCTCGCCAAGGGCCGAAAGGCCGGCATCGTGGTTCTTTATGCGCCTGACGGGTTTGGGAAGACCTCGGTGCTGCTGCAGTACACCCATGAGGTTAAATGCGACCCGACGCGAGGCCCCGTGCGGATTATCGAGGCCGATCGCGCCACTGGGCGCGAGGTGTTTATGCAGCTCGAGGTGGTTACCGAAGAACTCAAAGACAAACCGCACTCCCTTATCGCGATTGATAATGTGCCAAACCTCGATCAGCACGATACCGAAGACCTCATCGACAGGATTCGCGGCCTGCGCGCCATGGGGGTAGGGGTCTTTATCTCCTGCCGTCCTTCAAATCGTCAGCTGATTCATGGGCTGGGCGATTCGGTTAAGATCAATGCGCAGATGCTCAAGGTGCATGCCTATGAGTATTCGGCGTGGGCATCGGCGTTTTCGATCAGCACATCGCTCGACTTTTATCAGCTCACGCAGGGCGTGCCCGAGCTCGTTTCGGCATTGCAGACGGGTCTGTATGGCCAAGGCGACGTAGCCGGTCTGCTCGAAAACGAGATTGTCAACGTATATGGCGCGGCACTTGTCGATCTGGCTTCGCTCGACAATAATGCGCTGTTTTGCGTGGCATGTCTCATGATTTTGATGGGCGAGGGCAATATCGCAGAACTCGAGGCTTGTGGGGTGAGGCTGTCGATGGTCGACCAGTCCTACTTTGTACGCGACTATCCGATCTTTGGCTTGGATCCCGCCGAGCGGAGTTTTACGTGTCTGGGCACGGAGGATAACGGACGCTTGCGTTTGCGTAAGTTGGTGGCCGAGGTTCGCCCCGAACTTGTTCCGAGGGCGGCCCGGATTTTGCTTAAGGCGGGCCGATGCGATGCGGCGATGGGCCTGGCGGACGCCTTTTTGGACCGTGATGCGGTCCTTGAACTTGCTGGGCAGTATGGGGTCGATCTTGCTCTGACGGGGCACGGGGCCGATATCTGCCGAGCAGCGCTGGGCACGATCGATGCCGACGATCCGGCTCCAGAGCCAACGCCTGCCGAGGCGCTTGGCGTATATCTGGCAGCGGTCAGCGTGTCCAATACAAAGCTCGCTCGCTATATGGCATCGGTTATCGAGCGCGGGGGCGAACGGGCGGCCTGCGAAATAGACCCTGTTTCATGGAGGGTGGCCCAGACACTGACGGCTGTTTGCTATGGGGACAACGGGCTTGGGCTTCCTACGAACCTGGCCGTGCCAGAAATCGAGACATCCCATACCGCACTCGATATGTTGTCTGCGCATATCGAGGTCAAGCGCTGCCTGACCGAGCGGGGAGATGACGGCGGCGTTCTACAGCAGCTCAAAACGAGCAAGGCCTACGACTGCGAGCTCGACATCGCGGGGATTGTTATACGGGCCGATAGCATGCTGGTGGAGCTCTTTGACGGGTCGTTTACGGGAACCGACGAGCGCGACGACGAGATGACGGTGGTGCGGAAGGCGCTCGACGTGCGTGGGCTTAAGGCGATGGCTACCTGGGTGCGCATGGTGTTGGCGGCACGGCGGCTCCTTTCCGGCCTGCCGGTAACCGACGACGCGGCGTTCAACGAGCTCGATCGTTTTGCCGTGCGCATGCGCGACAACCAGATTCAGCTGTTTGGCCTGTTGCTAGAAGGCTGGCAGTCGCTGGCAGAGGGACGGCCGGTTAATGCAAAGTTCCGTGCGGTCCAAGTGCTCAAACTTGCCGAGGAGTCGATTGCGTACATGCGCGATAACGCATTGCTGCTGGAGCGCGCGGCGTATCTGCGTAACACCTCGATGGTTTCGGTACGCGAGGAAGCGGAGTTGCTCGATATAAGCCAGACGCAGGTTGGTGGAGCGGAGGCCTGGATGGTGGCGCTGCATTTGGCCTGTGCGGGCCGAGACAGCGATCTTGCGGCCTGGATGTCCATGAATCGTGCGGGGATTCTGGAGCCATCGTATCGGCTCTTTGCGCGCCTTGCCATGCATTGTCTGGGCGAGCCGGCGACCAGGATTCGCAAGAAGCTTCCCGTGCGCGAGCTGTCGCGGTACTCGCTGCGCGACGATTTGGAAGGGGAGGGCGAGCGCCTGTTCCAGGCCGGCGAGGTTGAAGCCGTTGATACCATCGACCATATCGAGATTCGCATGTTTGGTGCGTTTCGCGCCGAGCGCGACGGGTTTCCCATCACGGACAAAATGTGGCGCCGCAAGAAGGCGGCGACACTTGCCGAGCGGCTTGCACTGGGCATGGATGCGCTCGTCGATCGTGAGACGCTGGCCATGGAGCTGTGGCCCCATGCCGAGTTCAATAGCGCCCGCAATAACCTGTACTCGACGATATCGCGCTTGCGGTCGGCTTTGGGACCGACGCCGGATGGCAAGTCGTGTGTGCTCATCCAAAATGAATGCATCGGACTCAACGGCGACTACGTCAAGACCGATGTACGGCTGTTTGACCAGATAAGCCGCGAGGTTTTGGGAAATCGCACGGGTGCGCGCGGGCCCCATTTAGTTGAGCTGTGCCTTAAGATTGAGCAGCTTTATGCCGGACCGTTGTATGTTCCCAATGGCTGTAACCCCACCTACTTTTTGCGTATGCGACGCATTATGCAGTCAAAGTACATCGATTGCATGATTAAGGGAGCAAATGCCGCCCTAGAAGAAAACGACCTGCAGTCGGCGATTTGGCTGGCGGAGTCGGGGCTTCGGCAGGAAACGGCGCGTGAGGATATGGTGCGCTGCGCCATGCGCGTCTACAGTGCGGCGGGGCGGCGGCGCGATATCGTCGAGCTGTACAGCGGGCATATGCACCACCTGAGGGAGCAGGTCAATGGCGTGCCCGAGCCCACGAGACGTAGAGGAATCTCGTATGCCGTCTTCTGCTTGAAAAAAA
>URWM01000002.1 GCA_900551655.1 uncultured Collinsella sp. | reverse complement strand
CGGAGATGTGTATAAGAGACAGATCGGCATGGGCCCGCACGCCGCACGCAATCGACGTCGACAGACGCTTGCCGCGCGAAACCGCCACCGATTCAAACGGCGCCGCAGCCTTGTCCACGGCCTCCGAAAGATCGATCGATGTCATGGTAAAGCCCGCCGAGCCCTCGTCCATACGTGCCAAAAACACTAGACGTTCCGTGAGCGCCGTCAGCCGCGCAACCTGCTCGTGAATGCTCTGCGTCCACTCACTTTCGCCGCTCTCGATCTCTTGTACCTCATTGGCGGCGTCAATTACAGCCAGCGGCGTCTTGATCTCGTGGCTCGCATCGGTAATAAAGCGCTTTTGCTTGCTGTAGCTCTCGACCATCGGTCGAATCACCGCGCCCGAGGCACCCGCCACAATTGCCAGCACCGCCAGCCAGCCAATGCAACTGATCGCCACGCTCGCGCTCAAAAACGAATGAAAGCTTGCAAGCTCGCGCGAGCAGTCCACGAACACATAGGTGATCTCGTCGTCCTGGACGTCGGTCGTATAACGATAATTGCCAGAGAAGCCCGAGGTCCAGCCCTTGGCATGCAGCCTTGCGGCAATACTGGCGGCGCGCTTGGCACCAACCGCGGCAATGCGGGCCGTATTGACATCGGCAACCTGTCCGGCGTCAATCGTCACCGTAAAGTAGCGCGTGTCGAAGGGAGACTCCGCCGTCATGCCTTCGAAGTGTCTGATGCGAACGCCCGCTTGGCTATCGCCGGCATCCTTGCCATTAGCGGGCTCGGCTTTAGGCTCGTCCCCCCAATCGATACCGTCCTTGCCCGCCAGAATATAGTCCAGGCGAGCGTCGGCCATCTTGCAGACATGCGAATAATTGACGATGTTGATGCCGGCGATGATGAGCGTGAGCACCACGGTCACGGCGCCCATGGCAACGAGGATAAACTTGCGACGCAGACGGCGGCCCAATGCGTCAACAGAATTAGCCCGCCCCGTACTACTCGAGGCGGCGTGAAACCACTCCGTCATGCGCTTGCACCACGCGCTCGCGCTCACGCTTATTCGCCTTCCTCGACAACCTCGAGCGAATAGCCCTGGTTACGCGACGCGCGAATGGCAACGTTGGCACCAAGCGCCGTCAGCTTTTTGCGCAGGTACGAGATATAGACCCACACCACGTTGGCGCCTTCGGGCGCGTCCTCACCCCAAACCTCGAGCATCAGACGTTCAGTAGGCATGCGCGTGCCGGCGTTGCGCATAAAGAGTTCCATAAGCTGAAACTCGCGATTGGCCAGGTGCTCCTCGCCCAAGGGTCCCACAAGCGTGCAAGCCGCCGTGTCGAGGCGCACGTTACCCACGCTGAGCGTCGTGGCGTCAATTGCCGTCGTGGCGCGCGTCATGGCACGAATACGCGCAAGCAGTTCCTTGGCGGCAAACGGCTTGGTCAGGTAATCGTTGGCACCGGCATCCAGGCCCTCGACCTTATCGGACACCTCGCTTTTTGCCGTGAGCATGATGATGGGCAGTCGCTTTCCGGCGGCGCGTGTACGCTTGAGCACCTCGATGCCGTCCATGCCGGGCATCATGATGTCCAGGATTGCGGCGTCGTAATCGTTGGTGAGTAGATTCTCGAGCGCCGTCAAGCCGTCGAGGGCGGTGTCGACCTCGTAGTCGCTATGTTGAAGAATCGCGGTGAGGGCGCGGGAGAGACCAGGTTCGTCCTCGGCAAGCATCAGCTTCATAGTTGCTCCTTTGGCGCATGGAAATACAGGTTTCGATACTGCCGATAATAGCGCACCGAAAGCTGCCTTAGCACAGCCCTAGCGGCTCAACCTGCGCGTTTTCAAATACGCAAGATATGGCTTAGCCAAACTTAAAGCGCAGATGCCAAGCGTCTGGACGCATGCCGGCCGTAGAAGGACGGAGGCTCGTCCTTTCGCGGCGTCCTAGTTATGCAAAGCGTTCGAGCACTATTCCTCGTACGCGCCCTCAAGCCGAAGCAGCCACTCCTTGCGATCAAGGCCGCCAGCATATCCGTTGAGCGATCCGTCGGCCGCGACCACGCGATGGCACGGCACGATTATCGAAATGGGATTACGCGCAACCGCAGCCCCCACCGCACGAGGAGACACGACGGGTGCCTCGTTTCCCGGCACACGATGTCGAGCCGCAACACGCTGGGCGACCTCGCCATACGTAGTGACCTCGCCACGCGGGATAGAAAGCAGCTCAAACCAAACCTCGCGCTGAAACGCCGTACCAATCAAATGCAACGGCGGCGTAAACCGAGGCTCCTGCCCCGCAAAATAAGCATTCAGCCAAGCCCATGAACGCTCAAGCACCGAAGAGGCCACACCATTTGCCGGACTCACCGACGACATGCCACCGGTACCGGAAACCGCGTCGGCGCCTTCAACATGTTCGGAGTCTTCCCGGAGAAGCGTGGAACCAAAGTGCTCCTGCCCCTCAAACCAAAGCCCCGTCAGACCGCGGCCATCAGCGGCAAGCAAGATTTCGCCCAAAGGCGAGGCAAATGTCGTCGTGACCACCAGCGGCTCCTTTCAAAACTCCGCAACATAATACCGCGAATTGTGCAGACAACCCCAATCGACCCCAAAGTCACCCAAGGCAGCAGGCGCGACAGCGCCCCAGCTGCCGCACGACCCCAAAGTCCCCGCAGGCAGCAGGCGCAACGCGCCGCAGCTGCCGGCCGCGCTCCGCAGCCCCCCCAAGGCGGCAGGCGCAAAGCGCCGAGGCCGCCGCCGGGACTAGGGCCCGCAACAACCACGTGCCCCCACATCAGCCCAGCGGCCCCAACCAGCAACGGCCCCATCGCAGGCCGCTCGCAGCCGAGTCGCCGCAGGGGGGGCCGGGCTTAGTTTTCAGAACACTCCGCAGACCAGTGTGGCGCCTTGTCCGCAGCTCCGAAGGAGCAGGACAAGGCGCCACACATGGTCGAGGACGTTCTGAAAACTAAGCCCGGCCCCCGCCGGACAGGTCGCACTACTCGCAGAGCAGCTTAGCGATCTGGACGGCGTTGGTTGCCGCGCCCTTACGGATTTGGTCGCCGCAGCACCAGAAGGTGATGCCGCGCGCGGCCTCGGGGTTCGAGATGTCGCGACGCACGCGACCGACCCAAATCAAATCCTGGTCGGAGGTGTCCATCGGCATGGGGAAGCGGTCGTGCGCATCCTCGGCGCTCATGTCGTCAACCAGCTTCACGCCCGGAGCGGCAGCCAGCGCGGCACGGGCCTCCTCAACCGTAATGTCACGCTCGAACTCGAGCGTAATGCTCTCGGAGTGCGAGCGCAGCACGGGCACGCGCACGCAGGTGCAGTTCACACGCAGCTCGGGCAGGTGCATGATCTTGCGGCCCTCGTTTTGCAGCTTCATCTCCTCGGAGGTAAAGCCTTCCTCCTTGACGCCGCCGATCTGCGGAATCAGGTTGCTCGCCAGCTGGGCGGCAAATGCACGCGGCTCGGGAATCTCCTCGCCACGACCCAGGGCGGCAAGCTGAGCCTCGAGCTCGGCCATACCGGGAGCGCCGGCACCCGAAGCCGCCTGATACGTCGAGACGATCATGCGCTTCACGCCGGCGAGCTGATGCAGCGGCCACGTGGGAACCAGGCCGATGATGGTCGCGCAGTTGGGATTGGCGATAAGGCCGTGATGCCACTTGATGTCGTCGGCATTGATCTCGGGCACGACCAGCGGCACCTCGGGGTCCATGCGGAAGGCGTGGCTGTTGTCGACGACGACGGCGCCGCGCTTGACGGCCTCGGGCAGCAGTTCCTTCGCGATATCGTCGCCGGCGGCTCCAAGCACAATGTCACAGCCCCCAAAGGCCTCGGGGCAAGCCTCTTCGATCACGATCTGCTCGCCGCGGAACTCAACGGTCTTGCCCGCAGAACGCGCGCTCGCCAGCAGCTTGAGCTTGCCAACCGGGAACTCCTGCTCATTGAGGCACTCGAGCATCTGGGTGCCCACGGCTCCCGTCGCGCCCAAAATAGCAACCGTGTACTGTTTCATGCTTCCCCCTTTAAAGGTTGTGGCTTTTGCCCGCACGCCGAGCAGGCCGATTATTGTTGCCAGTGTATACAAGAACGGGGCGGGCACGAAACCCGCCCCGTCGAAACGAAACCGAAACGAAACGCCCCGCCGTAGATTTATGAGACATGTCCCAAAAATCCACCGGGATGTCAGCTACTTGTGGAGCGCGGCCAGGGCGGGATCAACCGGCGCGGGAGCCTCCAGATCGGAGACCTTCACAATGCCGTTCTCATCGGAGAAGGCACGGTAAATGGTCTGAATCGCCAGGTCGAAGTCCTTCTCCTCGACACCGATAATGATGTTGATCTCGTCGCAGCTCTGCGAAATCATACGCACGCTCACGCCAGCCTGGCCAAGCATGCCAAACAGATGGCCCGAGATGCCGGCACGACCACGCAGGTTGCGGCCGACGGTAGCGATAAGCGCCAGGCCCTCGACGACCTCGATCTCGAGCGGCTCGACCTCCTGCTGAATGTCGCTCACAAGCGAGTACAGCGAATCGTGAACGTCCTGCTCCTGCACCACGGCGCCAAAGCGGTCGACACCGGTGGGCATGTGCTCAACGGAAACGTCATAGCGCTCGAAGACCGAAAGCGCACGGCGCATAAAGCCGACGCGGGGCTTGGTGCGATCACGGGCGACGTTGATGGCGACAAAACCGCGCTTGCCGGTCACGCCGGTAATGATGGGCTCTGCCTCGCCCTCGTCAGCCGTCTCGCTAATGATGGTGCCGGGGTCCTGCGGCGCGTTGGTGTTCTTGATGACCAGCGGAATACCCGCCTCGCGCACGGGGAACACGGCCTCCTCGTGCAGGACGCTTGCGCCCATGTACGAAAGCTCGCGCAGCTCCTCGTAGGTAACGCGCGCAATGGGCTGAGCCTCGGGAACAATACGCGGATCGGCAGAATAGAAACCCGAAACGTCGGTCCAGTTCTCGTACAGGTCGGCGCCCAGGCACTTGGCCAGGATCGAGCCCGAGATATCGCCGCCGCCACGATCAAGCAGCTTGATCTGGCCCTCACGCGTCGCGCCATAGAAACCGGGCATAACAAAGCCGCCCTGCTGGCCGTACTCCTGCACCAGCTCGGAGGTGCGGTTCATGCTGAGCGTACCGTCGTGATGGAACGCCACAACCGTCGCGGCGTCCAGGAACGGCAGGCCCAGGTACTCGGACATCAGGCGAGCGGTGAAGTACTCGCCGCGGCTCACAAGCTCCTCGGTGGAGTAGCCGCCCGAGCGGGCGCGCTCGGCAAAGGCCGCAAACTCCTCGCGGATGGGATAGGTGAGCTCCAGCTCGTCAGCGATATCAAAATAGCGCTGGCCAATGTCCTCGAGCAGCTCCTCGCACGACACGTGGTACTTAACGTGTGCGTTAACCAAGTAGAGCAGGTCGGTCACCTTGGTATCGCCCTTAAAGCGGCGACCGCAGGCGGAAACCACCACAAAACGGCGAGCCGGATCGGCATCGACGATGGCCTTGATCTTCTTGAAGTGTTCGGCGTCGGCGACCGACGAGCCGCCAAACTTGGCAATCTTAATCATGGGCTGGAGGTTACCTTTCTAAAAAGCCTCTGCGAACCTATTTTGCACGCTCTGATACCATGGTTTCACCGATTGGGACCAAGGCATCCGAGGAGCAGTGTTATATGGGAACTTATCATAGTACACGAGGACGCACTTTATCGTGCTCAAGTAAGGTGGCAATCCGTACCGGCATCGCTCCCGACGGGGGTTTGTTTGTCTCGGACGAGCTCGGCACCCAGCAGGTCGATATCAGCTCGCTTGCAGATAAATCGTACTTTGAAATCGCTCAAGATGTGTTGGGAATGTTACTGAATGATTACACGGCCGAAGAAATTTCGGCGTGTGTCGACGAGGCATACCGCGGCACGTTCGCGAGTGAAGAGGTTACGCCGCTCGTTAAACTCGACGCTGCGCCGGGCGCTGACGCCCCTCAGACCTATGTGATGGAGCTCTTTGGCGGCCCCACGAGTGCCTTTAAGGACGTCGCCCTGCAGATGCTCCCCCGCCTGATGGCCCGCACTTCCGCCAAGGACGGCGGCGCCGAGCGCATCATGATCGTCACCGCCACGTCGGGCGACACCGGCAAGGCCGCACTCGCCGGTTTTGCCAACGCTCCGGGCACGGGTATTACCGTCTTTTATCCCGAAGGCAAAGTCAGCCGCGTCCAGAACCTGCAGATGTCCACGCAAGAGGGCGACAACGTCGCCGTCTGCGGCATCCGCGGCAACTTCGATGATGCCCAGAGCGCCGTCAAGCGCATCTTTGCCGATAAGGAGCTTGCCGAGCGTCTTGAGTCCGCCGGCACGGTGCTTTCAAGCGCCAACTCGATCAACGTCGGTCGCCTGGTGCCGCAGGTCGTCTACTACTTTGCCGCCTATGCGCAGCTGTTGCGCGCCGGCGCCATCGAGGCCGGCGACGCCGTGGAGTTCTGCGTACCGACCGGCAACTTTGGCGATATCCTGGCCGGTTACTATGCCAAGCGCATGGGTCTGCCCGTCGCCAAGCTCATCGTCGCGAGCGACAAGAACAACGTGCTCGCTGACTTCCTGACCACCGGCGTCTACGACCGCAACCGCCCGTTCTTCACGACCATCTCGCCGTCGATGGACATCCTCATCAGCTCTAACCTGGAGCGCATGCTGTACTTCCTGTCCGATGGCGACTGCGAACTCGTTGCCGGCCTTATGGAGCAGCTGGCACAGACTGGTCGCTATGAGGTGCCCGCCGAGCTGCTGGCCAAGATCCAGAGTGTGTTTGGCTGCGGCTGGGCCAGCGAGGACGAGGTCCGCGCTGCTATCAAGAACTGCTGGGATGCAAACGGCTATGTGATCGACCCGCACACCGCTTGCGGCTATCACGTCTTTGAAAAGGTCGCCCCCGCCGAGGGCGCCAAGGCCCGCGTGCTGCTTTCGACCGCCAGCCCCTACAAGTTCCCGCGCGCCTGCTGCGACGCCCTGGGCCTCGACGTTCCCAAGGACGACTTTGAGGCCATGCGCGTGCTCGAGCAGGCAACCAACACGGTCGCCCCAGCCCAGCTCGCCGAACTCGAATCCAAACCCGTCCGTTTCGAAGACGTCTGCGACGTCGATGAGATGGCCAGCTACGTAGAGCAGGCTGCAAAAAAGATGGCAACCAACTAAACCCCTTATTAAGCGCCGGCGCAAGCCGGCGCACCTTCTTTTTATTTAGCTTTCGGGATGATGACGAGCATGCGAGCGGGTCTGGCCGTTTAGTTCGTCGCGAGTTCCGCACGAGCCGGAAAGCACTTAATGTGCTTTCCGAGCGAGCCAGGACTGCCCGAGCAGCGAACTAAACGGTCAGACCCGCCAAGGAGGACCCACATGATCAAAATCACCGTCCCAGCAACCAGCGCCAACCTAGGCATCGGCTACGACACCCTCGGCATGGCCGTCAGCCTCTACTCGCACTTTACCTTTGAGCGCGCCGACAAGCTCACCATCACGGGCTGCCCCGAAGAGTTCCAAAACGAGAACAACCTGGTTTACGTCAGCTTTGTCGATGCGCTGGCCGCATGGGGCGAGCCGGCTTTTCCCGTTGCCATCGACATTCAGACCGACGTGCCCGTCGCCCGCGGCCTGGGTTCCAGCTCCACCTGCGTCGTCGCCGGCATCATGGCTGCCGCCGCGTTGACGGGCCATACCGTCGACCGCGCCGAGCTCGTCCGCATCGCCACCGAGGTTGAGGGCCATCCCGATAACGTCGCCCCCGCTATCCTGGGCGGCGCCGTCTGCTCCTTTACGCCGACCGATTCGCTCCCCCAGTGCCTGCGCTACGAGGTGAGCGATCGCCTGCGTTTTATTACCGTGATTCCGCCCTACGAGGTGCATACGAGCGAGGCGCGCAAGGTTGTGCCGCAGGAGATTCCACTCTCCACCGCCGTGTGGCAGATGGGCCGCATCGCCGGCATGACGCGCGGCTTGGAGACTGGTGACCTCGACCTGATTGCCGCCGCCAATGACGACCGCATCCAGGAGCCCTATCGCCGCCGCCTCATCCCCGACTACAACGCCGTGCGCGACACCTGCCTTAACGGCGGCGCCAAGACCATCTGGATCAGCGGCTCGGGCTCGACTCTCATGGCCGTGACTGACGACACCATCGTGGCAAAGTTCCTGCAGGTCAAGCTGCGCGAGCAGTTCCCCAAGTGTGACACGCATATCCTCACGTGCGACACCGAGGGCGCTCAAATCGAGTACCTGTAGACATCCTCCTCATATACCTGTCCGGGACGGTCGGGATGTTCCCTCAAAATCGTCCTCGCGCATGAAGGCCCCTTGTCCTGCTCCTACGGAGCGACGGACAAGGGGCCTTCGCGCTGCGGAATGATTTTGAGGGAACATCCCGACCGTCCCTGCGCCTACCTTGCTGAGGATGTCTACAGGGACCCACGCTTTGAAGGGGCGCCGGGCAGATAGGGGCTTTTTAGGTTACATAATAAACTGTTAATCTATGCTACTATTTAACTAGGCATCGCAGTATGGAGGTGGTCAAAGTGTTACGCACACTCAAAGCTTCGTTTTTCCTCTCGATACTTTTGATATTACCGATATGTTTCTCGTTTAGCCCTTCGACTGCTTATGCTGCAGAAAGCGATGCTGTCGCAATTTCTGGCGCAACCCAAGATTTTGATTTAACGAAAGGTCCCGAGCAGTCTCATCAAATCAAGCTTAAGGATGGGACCGTTGCAGTAATAGGAATTAAAAAAACCAATGAACCCAGCCTGATATGGGACAGTTACTACAACAACGCATCTGGAACTTGGACTATCTATTACAACAGTCCTTTTATTTATCGCGAATTCAAGATCAAGATAGCGAACTCGCTCATTACCAGCGCTTGGGGACAAAACTATACGACTATCGGCTGTACGGTAACTAACGAGTCCTTTATATGGAACTCGAAACAGGCGACATATCGACTCAACTATGAATCGATGGGGATGACGTCCGGTATCGCCGTGTTGCAAGCGACCATGGAAGGCAGCACGCTCCACACCTATGCAAACTAGACTCACATCAATTGAGGAAGTTCAATGATCCCAATTCCTGCACGCTCAGACATTATGATCGCTCTCGTTTGGATTCTCGTCGGAGTGCTTATTTGGCGTATCTGCAAATGGGTTAAAAACAAGAAATAGTTGATAAAACGTATATGCCATTTATGCGATGCTTGGGGCCGTTAAATCGGCCCCTATTTCTATAGCTTTTCAAGCAGCAGTCACCCATTTGGAAGTCGCAACGCCATTCATACGATTTCGGCCCTTTAAGCCGCTATCTATTGGTAGGGACTCTTGCTGGTAAGGAGCGCTTACTAGATACAAACCTTGGCAATATATTGGTTTACGCTGCGCTGGTTTCTTTGTATTCGAAGACTGGTTCTAGGAGGTCTTCGATGTTGCAGTGGAGGGCTTTTGCTATAGCTCTTACGGTTGTTACCGAGGCCTCGTTGATGTTTCGTTGGCGCTGTTCGTACATTTGGATTGAGCGGAGTGATACGCCCGATTCGTATGCCAAGTCTTGTTGGGTTTTCTTAAGCCTCTTTCTTGCTAGTGCTAGCTTGGTTTGACGAGGTGTTTTCTTCGCCATATCGCAAACAAGACTCGCCACACGTTCCTCTGAGGCTTCATGCCAGGGGTAGTACAGGTTGCGCAGCGCGTCAAACGGAACGACATGCAGCAGATCTTCGAAAGACTCTCCTAGGCGCCACTGCAGGTATGCCAGCATCCAGCCCGCCCAATATTCCGGCGTCTTCTCAAATCGATAGGTACAGTCCGGTATAGGCCCGTTTTGATAGCCCGACCTTTCGGCGATAAGCGCGAACAGCTCAACGCCCGATTTTCCCGACACTACCCATGCGTTGCCGCGTTCGAACTCGCGAGCTACGCCGCTCAGGCAAAAGAGTTCAGCAACTTCCGATCCTTCTGCTCCATAATCGTTAACGGCATAGTCAAAGCAGTCGCCGAGATTGTTCATTGCATCCTCGATATAGTAGACGGGGTATGTTCTACTCGGCCCACAATCCGTTAACTCTTGGATCATTTAAATCAACCCTCCCTGCCATTAAATCCCTAATGTAGACACCCTCAGAGTCGAATCCATTCACAGTTTCCAAGTACTTGCGCCGCGCGTTCTGCTCTCGCTTAAAGCGCTTGGGATAATACTCAGATCCCAACGTCTGCTTCCATTCGCAGAATCTGATTGCTGAGAACGCACGCTCACTCATAAGCGCATATTGAATGCCCAAATCCCCCAAAAACATAATGCGCTGCAATTGCCTGAGCGAAATCATGCCGTTGACAAACTGTCTTGCAAACGAGAAATAGGAATCGTCTGCACGATAGCCTCGAATAACGTCATAAGGAGATGTATCAATTAAACAGTTATCAAGTAGATAGCGAAGCCCCTCGCGTGCTACTGGCGTCGAAACATTGAACTCTCTGTTGTTCGCCAGAATTGCAAGCCAATTGAGAATTGAAAACTCCCCGGACTCCAAATCCAAGACCGCGAGACCATCCATATCGAGCTCATATCGATTCGCGATACCATCGGACTCGGTCCGACATGCCCACTCCATTGCCATTTCCTCATGTGGCGTGCAATAAAACCCACACCCATAGTCATTGAATTGTCTGCATTTATCCAACGACGGATGCTCGACAACAGCCTCCGACCCGTGCCAAAGCTCCATATCGACCTCCAAACAAAAATATCACCCCAGTGATAGTGTAGCAATAACTATCACTGGGGTGATATAGATAGATGCAAACTATTGCCTGCCAAGAGCCCTTATTAGAGGCAAGCCTCGGCAATGCGGCGCTTGAGCTCGTCGATGCCGGTACCGGTCTGGGAGCTTGTGATGATCACGTTCTCGGCCGGGACGTTGAGCTGCTTTTTGATGGCTGCTGCCTGGCGGGCCTGTTGGGTGCGGCTGAGCTTGTCGGCCTTGGTGAGGCAGACGATAAAGTTGAACTCGTTGCCCTGCAGGTAGTCGATCATGTCATGGTCGAGCTTGCTCGGGTCGTGGCGAATGTCCACCAGCGATACAACCAGGTTAAAGCTGCGCTCGGAGTCGAAGAAGTCGCCGATGAGCTCGGCCCAACGGTCGCGCTCGGCCTTGGAACGACGGGCGAAACCATAGCCCGGCAGGTCGACGAAGTGCACGTCGTCAGCCTCAAAGAAGTTGATGTTACTCGTCTTGCCCGGCGTGCTCGAAACCTTGACCAGGTTTTTGCGGCCAAAAAGCTTGTTCATGATCGACGACTTGCCCACGTTGGAGCGGCCGACGAAGCTCACCTCGGGGCAGGTGGACTCGGGAATCTGCGAAACCTTGCCATAGCTGGCAACGAACTTGGCAAGCTGGTAGTTAATGGAATCGGCCATGGACACTCCTTGGTCGTAGGTTCTTACAAAACGGGCGTGCTATTGCGCGGCGGCGATACGACGAACGATGTCAAGCGTGATACCGCTCGCGGTGCGAGCGTACTCGTCCAGATCGAACTCGCGCTCGCAAAACGCGTCATATGCCTCGTCGCAATTATCGCTGATAGCGCGCAGCACCAGGCAATCGACACCATTCTTGGCCGCGATGTGCGCAATTGCCGCGCCCTCCATCTCGACGCAATCGGCATGCGTGGCCTCAATCGCAGCGTTACGCATGGCGTCACCCGTAACAAAGCGGTCACCCGTGGCGATAGTGCCACACAGGAACTGCTTGGGGTCCTTCTCCGCAGAATTCTCATCCGCCGAGGTATCCACAAATCCATGCTCGGCAAGCACGGCGGCGGCAACATCAACCAACGCCGGCGTCGAGGCAAACTCCTCGAGCCCCGGCGCGGACTCGGCGATGAGTGCCGTATCGGTATCCAGATAGCGCAGGCACTTGCCTATAACCACGTCGTTAATATGGAGTTTAGGGTTTAGGCCGCCCGCAATACCCGAAAACACAACGGCCTGCGGGGCGTATTTGCTGATGAGATGCTGCGTTGCCGCCGCGGCGTTTACGGTTCCCATGCCAGCGGTCGTAGCAACAACGGACAAACCGTCGAGCTCGCCGCTGACAACGGTCAAGCCCGCCTCTTGTGCCACACGAGCGCCGTTCAGTTCTTCTTTAATCTGCGCAACCTCTTTTTCGAGTGCGCCTATGATCGCGATGGTTGCCATGCCATCCCCCAAATCCGTGCAAATTGCTTATCCACGGTATGGTACCAGCATTTTGGCTCAACCGCGTCAGCACCAAGCCGTTAGGCCAGTACAGCTCGGGTATCATAAAGGGGCAAAAATAGCTTGTTAGCCGATGGCCGACCTGAGCTCCGCACGGCGCTTTCTCATGCCGGCCATAACGGCGTTGCGCAGCTCGGGCATGCGCGCGGTATCCATCTGGGGCACGCCCTCAAGCTTATAGGGAATCCCCAACTGCTCGTATTTGACGACACCCATGGTGTGATACGGCAGGATCTCCAGGCCGACCACGTTATGCCACGGGGCAATCAAGCGACCGAGCGCCTCGCACTCCTCCACCGTGTCGGTAATGCCCGGCACCACCACGTGGCGGATAACGACCTTAATCTTGCGACGCGCGAGCTCATCACCAAACGCCAGAATGCGTGCGGGATCGCAACCGGTCAGCTTTTTATGCTCGACGGGATCGGCGTGCTTAATGTCGAGCAGCACCATATCGGTCTCGTTGAGTACGGCATCGAACTTCTCGGGATGCGCGGGATCGAACGCATAGCCGCAGCTATCCAAGCAGGTATGCACGCGGCCATCGAGGTTGTTGTGCATTGCACGGAACAGGTCGGCCAAAAACTCGGGCTGCAGAAGCGGCTCGCCGCCCGAAACCGTAATTCCGCCGCTGCGATAGAACTCGTGGTTACTCTGGAACTCATCCATGAGGTGCTCGACGGTCACCATCGTGCCGCCGTTGACCGACCAGGTATCGGGATTGTGGCAATACGCACAGCGCATGGGACAGCCTTGGACAAACACTACGAAGCGGATGCCGGGTCCGTCGACCGTACCCATGGTTTCAATCGAATGTACGCGGCCCAGGGCAAACGCGGAGTCCTCGGGACGAGCGTCCACACCCTCGAGCGTCATTTCAGCCATTCCCGCTACCTTGCCTCTCATTGGTTTTAGTCACATAAATGCCAGAGCCATTCTAGCCCATACGCATGATGGTGAAACGGTTTAGTGGTCAATTGGATTGTTCTATTTGGCCCCACACAAAAGCGGCGGGAAGGTTGTCACAACCCGCCCACCGCCGAGGCAATAGAAATCGATAGACTCCAGGCCTTACGCCTTAAGCGTGAGCACCGCGCCGAAGGCGGTCGGGCCGCAATGGCTCGAGATGACGCCGCCGACCTGAGTCCAGGTAATGTCCTTAAAGCCAAGATCGTGTGCATAGACTTCCATGTCGTCGCGCAGCTCCTCGGAAAGACCTACCGAATACGCCAGGCCAATGTGCGAGTAGTCAATCTCGCCCTTGGCAACCATGTGATCAATAAAGGCGCGGGCGCACTTGAGCATAGAGCCGCGGAACTTCTTGGTTGCCACGAACTTGCCGCCCGTTACCTCAATGCAGGGCTTAATCTTGAGCAGATGGGCGCCCAGGAACGCGACGTTGGACAAGCGACCGCCCGCCTTAAGGAAGGCAAGGTCCGTAGGAACAAAGCCCAGCAGCACGCGGTCCATGACGGAGTTCGCGAAGGCGAAGATCTCGTCGACGGTGGCATCGGGGTGAGCCTCGATGTATTTGGCGGTCTCGACGACAACGAGCGACTGGCCCACCGAGACAAAACGCGTGTCCATGGAGTAGACGTAGTCGCGACCCTTGGCGGCGATCTTCGATGATTGATGGGAGCAGGTCGTTGCCTCGGAATACGCGAGATGCAGAATAGTCGCGTCGGGCTGCTCGGCATGGATACGGTCATATACGTGCGCAAAATCTGCCGGCGCACAGCCGCTGGTCTTGGGCATCACACCAAACTCGTTGCAGCGCGAGTAAATCTCAAGCGGATCGATGGAGCCGTCCTCGACGGTCTCGTCACCAATCGTGACATGCATGGGCACGCGCACGATGCCGTAGCGCTCGCAAAGCTCCGGCGTCACATCCGACCCAGACTCAACCACGATTACGTACTTGCCCATTATTATCACGACCCATCTCAACAATGGCTTTTCAATACATGGCACGCGCCGCCGCACTGTTGCACAACGGCGTCCAAGCGCCAAAGAGACGCCGCCCCTTGCACACAACAAAGGACAGCGTCTCCCTGGAAAACTCCGTGCATCCTGAGATTCTACACGGTTTATTAAGGAGTGTTACTTATTCCGCAAACGGTCGCTATACGCGATAAACGGTAGCTGGCCGCGGTAACTGCGACACATTCCGCCCAGCAAGTCCAATCGTACTCCATGCACGGTTAATGCACGAGGCGGTAGAAATTCATCGATACCGCACCCTCGGCGTGCAGCTCCATCGCCGGAACCGCCGGCGAATAGGTACGGCTCGTAAGTGCTGCCTCGCCGCCATTTGCAAAAATCTCGACCATCGTAGTGTCCGAAAGCACGCGCAGGTCGCGAAGCTCGCTGAGCTCGATCGACCTCTGGTCGCGCCCATAGCCTTCGTCACCCATGTCGAGGGTAAGCATCCCGTCTGCATAGCGCACAAAGACACCCTTGCGGATTTCGAGCTCGATCACCTGGGCGCCCTCACAGGAAACCACAAGATCAAACAGGCGGCCCGGCTCCTCAACGGTTTCACCGCCTGTCGCGCAAACGCAGTCGCCGCGCATCCTCTCAATCTCGTGCACCGGCTGCTGACAGAGCTTACCATCGCGCATGCTCAGTTCTCTCGGCACCGTCAACGCGCACTGCCACCCGCGTGCCACCGTCGGGCTTTTTGCCGTCGCATCGGGACAACCCGACCACCCGATCATCAAACGCCGACCCGCAGCATCCTCAAAGGACTGCGGTGCGTAGAAATCAAAGCCGGCATCGACCATCGGGGGCATGCCCTGCCCGGCGATCTTAAAACTCGGCGCCTCCCAATCGGCCTCGATGGGAAACCACACGCACTGGTGCGGATTGCGGTAACGCCATCCATCGGCGGACACACCCTGCGGACAGCAAACGAGAATAAGCTCACCATCGAGCTCAAACAGATCGGGGCACTCCCACATAAAGCCAAACTTCTCGCCCAACTCAATGCGCGTCGCATAGCTCCAGTCCTCTAAATCGCTCGAGGTATAGACAAGCACGCAGCCGCGGTCGTCTTTCGTACGAGCGCCCAGAACCATGTAGTAGATACCATCGTGTTCAAGGATTTTGGGATCACGCACGTGCGCACCGATATCGTCGGGGTAATCGACCGGCCCAACAGCTATGCGCTTCTCGCCCAATTCGTCGGGGTTCTCGGCAACCACATGAATCTGGTTTTGCTCACGGCCCGTCAACACGTAGTCGTAATCATCGCGGTCAAAATGCTTGACGTTGCCGGTATAGAAGTAGTGAATCTTGCCGTCGTGTACAAAGGCAGAACCAGAATACGCTCCGCTCGAATCCAAATCGGAATCGGGGAACAGCACAGGGCCGCGATTCTCGTACGTCACAAAATCCTTTGTTGTCAGATGATTCCAAAGCACTGGACCGCCATGCGCAGCATCGAATGGATCGTATTGGTGATAGATGTGATACGTATCACCGATCTGCACCAAACCGTTGGGGTCGTTGAGCCAGCCAAGCTCAGGCTCCACATGGAACAGGAGCCTATCGGGGTCGGACGCGATGCGACCCGCCGTCTCATCCTGTCCGGCACGCCACTGCTCATAGTCCGCGCGTGTCACCTTATTTTTTTGATTAAACATCGCCGTTGACTTTCTCGTCTATGGGGAAGGACGCTCGACTCACACGAGTCGAACGCCCTTCCCCAAATGGACTTATCCTCAGATTACGCTGAACGGCTCAACTAGAAGCTGACATCGAAGCCAGCACCAGCGCCCTCTTCATCAGTGGTCGGCACGCCCTTTGCCTTGTTGTAGGCAAAGATCAAGACGATCGGCACGATAAAGGTGATGAGATTGCCAGCCACATACCACACGAGCGTCTCGGGCGTGACGATGAGCAGGCCAAGCACGCCGGTCAGACCCTGACCGATGGCGCGCACCTCAAAGAGCTTCACGAAGGCACCGCCGCAGCCTGCACCGATGCAAGCGCAGATGAACGGGATGATCGAGTAGCGCATGTTTGCAGCAAAGATTGCGGGCTCGGAGATACCGACCAGCGTCGGGATAAAGGACGACATGCAGATGTTGCGCTCTTTGGAATGCTTCTTGTGAATGAGGTACATGCCGATGGCGCCGCCGCCCTGGGCGATGATGGAAACCGACCAGATGGCCTGGATGTAGTTGAAGCCGGTCGTGGCAACGAGGTTGGCCTCAATACCCTGGATGAACTGATGCGTACCGGTAACGACGAGCGGCTGCAGGAACGCGGCGAAGACAAAGGCGCCAAAGACGCCCATCCTGTTGTACAGGACATCGATTACGCCAGCGAGGACGTCGCCGATCAGGTTGCCGAGCGGGCCGAACACGGTGAACAGGGCAACGTTAGCAAGAATCAGGGTAACGGTCGGGACAAAGACAAACGAGACGACCTCGGGGATGTACTTCTGGGCAATCTTTTCGACCTTGGCCATAAACCAGGCAGTCAGGATTGCAGGGAACACGCCGCCCTGGAAAGCAACCATGGGGATGGAGAGCGGACCAAAGTTCCAGTACTCAGCACCCGACGGATCCATAACGAACGCGTTACGGTTCATAAGGCTCGGGTGAACCATGACGATACCGACGAGGATACCCAGGATCGGGTTGCCGCCAAAACGTTTGACCGCGCTGTACATAACCAGGACAGGCAGGTAGTCGAAGGTGGTGGCAATAATGGCAAAGAAGCTTGCGAGGTTCTTGAGGAACTCGCTGTGGTCGGCGAGGCTGCCCTCCATGCCAAAGAGGCCGTTGGCAACGATCAGCGACTTAAGGCCGATGATGATAGCGGCACCGACGAAGGCGGGAATGATGGGGATAAAGATGTCCGAGAACACCTTGAGGACAGAGAAGAACTTGCCTTTCTTGTCCGCCTCGGCGCCCTTGACCTCGGAAGCGCTGATCTCCTTAACGCCCGTCAGAGCCATAAACTCATCGTAGACCTTGTTGACGGTACCGGTACCAAAGATGATCATGAGCTGGCCGCTGTTGTACAGCACGCCCTTGACGCCATCGATGTTTTCGAGCTCGGCCTTGTTGTACTTGCTCGTATCCTTGAGCACCAGACGCAGACGCGTAACGCAATGCGTGGCACCCTCGATGTTCTCCAGACCGCCGACGTTATCGACGACTTGCTGAGACACTACTTTGTAGTCCATGTTCCTCTCCATTCCCTTACGAAATCATAAAACGTTTTGATGCCATTACAGAGACGCGATCGTTGCATTTGCGCACTTGAGCGTACCGTCGGTGACCGTCAGTGCCACACCCTGGCCCTGCTTATTGCAGAAGCGCGCGTTAAGCGCAACATCATCGACAAAGATGGTCGCGATATCGTCGTCAACGACCAGGCGCACATGATGAGTGCCCTCGCCCTTAAAGAACAACGGACGCTCGAGGCCCATGTTGTTGACCTGGAACCACGGATACTGGGGGGCCGCCGTAAACTCGAGCTTGCCCTCACGCAGGTTGGCGCGGAACTCATAGGCAAGACCGGACTCGGCGTCCTCGGCAAGCTTCACCGAGAAGCCGGCAGCGTCACCGGCGAGCTCGATGTCGGCATCGAGCATATAGGTGGAACCGGCATCCGCGGCGAGCACCTGCTCGACCTTGCCCGACTCGCAGGAAAGCTCAAAGGCCTCGACTGCCTTAGCCTCGCCAAAGGCGCCAAGCATGCTGTCGGGGAGCTTGGTGCCGAGCGTTCCGTCGGCACGCTGAACGATCTCGAGGGGCATAAAGGTGCCACCCCATAGGTAAGAGCTGGGGTCGCCGCCCTCGTCACGCGTAGGAACCCAACCAAAGAGAACGCGACGCTCGCCATCGAATGCGGTGCGAGCGGCGTAGTACGCGCGGCCGTCGAAGGAGTCGTCAGCGGGGGTAATCCAAGGACCGTTGATGGACTTGGACATGCGGTAACGGGTCTTGTTGCCGTCGCTGTACTCGGAAAAGACGAGGTACCACCAGTCGCCCATCTTAAAGAGATCAGGCATCTCAAACATGGTGTACAGGCCCGGGTTCCACCAGTCGCCCTGGAACTCCCAGTTGGTCAGATCCTTGGAGGTGAACTTGACCAGGCGGCCGGTCATCAGACGCTTGTCCTCGCCCACACGCGTGCCGAGGATGAGCATGTACTCCTCGTTCTCCTCATCCCAAAGCACAAAGGGATCGCGCCAGTTGCGGTCATCGTAACCCTCCTGGGGCGGAAGCAGCGTCTCGGCGATGTTCTTCTCCCACTTGACGGCGTCGTCGCTCGTTGCGTGAAGAAGAACCTGCTTCATCAAACGTGCGCGGACCTTATCGCGATTGCAACCAGTGTAGAGCGCATGGTACTTGTCGCCCACCTTAAACACCGTGCCGGCATAAATGTACTGGTCGACTTCCTCGTCGCCGCCGCGCTCAAGGCTCTCGCCAAAGTCCTTGTAGTTGACGAAATCCTTGGTCGTAGCGAGTGCCCAGCCAAACGGCTCTCCGAAAGGTTCGGGGTTACGCGTGTCACGCTGATGATAGAGATAGAACGTGCCGTCCTCGCCGTACGGCATGATGTCGCCTACCCAAATTCCCTCAGGCTGGTAATACACCTTGTGCATCCGAGACTTCCTTTCCACGACATACTAACTCGGTACAATGGCAAGATATGTCAATCGTTTTCATATGTCAAACGTTTTCACACCAATACGTCTTTTCGCAGTTCCAGTCGTCGGCAAACGGTTGACATATGCCGGTGAACGGTCATCAGAGGCGTTTGAGGAATTCTTTTGGCACGGGATGAACTACGCGGTTTTGCCCTCAATAAGTTCAACGGGAAGCTTGATATTCGATTCGGGATTATCGCCGTTAATAAGAGCGATGATGGATTGCGCCGCGAGCTCTCCGATGCGATCGATATCTTGACGTACGGTTGTTAAGTCAGGCATAAACGTCATAGTTCGGCGGGCACCATCCGCGCCCACGACCTTAATATCGTCTGGAGCGCTCAAGCCGCGCTGCTTCATCACGTTGAGACAGATGGCCGCCATCGTATCGTCTCCCGCAAAGATGCCGTCAATATCGGGGTTCTCATCGAGGATCTTCGCAACGACCGCGCCCTTTTCGTCGTCGGGCTTAACGAACTCAACCTCACGGACAAGCGCGGACAAACCGGCCTGCTCAACAACATCGAGGTAGGCATCGGTACGCTTATTGGCAGGCATGCGCATGCGGCTATTGCTGCGCAGGCACAGGATACGCCTGCAGCCGTCATCAATCAGACGGCGCGTGGCGAGCTCGCCGATGCCATAGCTGTCACTTGCAATCTGGACAGAGCCCTCGCCGAGATCGCAGTCGATGCCAACCAGGCTCAAGCCCATCTCGGCATATGCCTCGGCACCGATATTGAGGGAGTTGACGATGACACCGTCGACCATATTGCGGCGGAGCATGTCAATATAGGAACGCTCAAGATCGGGTCGATTGGCGCTGTTGCACAGCAACATCTTAAAGCCGTTTTCCGCTAACGTGCGCTCGACCGCCTGCACAACCTGAGCATGGAACGGGCTGCTCACAAAGGGAACGATCATACCGATAAGATTCAGGCGACCGTTGAGCATGGCACGGGCGATATCGTTGGGCGTATAGTTGATGCGCTCCATCGCGGCATGGACCTTATCGCGGGTCTCTTGGCTAATATAGCCGCGATTATTAAGCACGCGAGATACCGTAGTAGGCGAAACCCCCGCCACCGCTGCAACTTCCTTGATGCCAGGCTTAGCAGAATCCTTAGAACGAGCGCCCTCGCGAGCCATAGCACCCTCCCCCATCAACATGTCAAACGTTTACATACGAACAAAGCATACCCCAACAACAGCGGGAAGACGGTAACAGCACAAGTAAGTAAACGACTCATCCAAATAATTAGGAGAGTTCCGCCTAAAGGGTGACTCCGAAGAACCCCGCTTGGCCGTTTTTGGGTTATTTTCCAAAACATCCCGCAGGACGCAAAGAGGCCCCGCCGCGCAACGCGCGCAGCGGAGCCTCTTTGCATGTCCGAGGACGTTTTGGAAAATAACCCAAAACCGGCCCCAGTAATCCTACAGGAGTTGAACCCTTTAGAACTTGTCGTGGAAGGTACGCGCAATGACCTCGTCCTGCTGCTCCTTGGTGAGCGTGTGGAAGTTCACGGCATAGCCGGAAACGCGGATGGTCAGCTGCGGGTACTTCTCGGGGTGAGCCTGAGCGTCGAGCAGCGTCTCACGGTTGAAGACGTTGATGTTCAGGTGGTGGCCACCCTTCTCGGCGTAAGCGTCGAGCATGTGGACCAGGTTATCGGCCTGGGTCTCGGAAACTTCAGAAACCTTCATAATGTGTCTCCTTCGATTAATAGGCGCCGGCCGAAACCGGCGCACTAATCAGTAATCGTTATTGTTAGTATAGCACTAACAATAGTTACTCGCCCAGCTGATCAAGGTCGATATCGCCAAAGAACACCTGATCCTCCTTGCCGAGCGCACTCGGGATGATGGAGAAGGTGTTGGAGATGCCGTCCTGAGCATCGCGGAACGGGAGCTTGGAAACCGAAGACAGCGAAGCGATGGCGCCATGGCTATCGCGCTTGTGCATGGGGTTAGCACCCGGGGCGAACGGCTGGCCAGCCTTGCGGCCGTCGGGCGTGGAGCCGGTCTTCTTACCGTACACGACGTTGGAGGTAATGGTCAGAACCGAGGTCGTGGGCACGGAGTTGCGGTAGGTGTCGTTCATGCGGATGTACTCCATGAACTGGTGCACAACGTCGTGAGCGATCTGGTCGACGCGGTCGTCGTCGTTACCGTACTTGGGGAACTCGCCCTCGGTCTCGAAGTCGACGATGATGCCGTTCTCATCACGGACGGGGTGGACCTTGGCGTACTTGATGGCGGACAGGGAGTCAGCCACGACGGAAAGGCCAGCGATGCCCGTAGCGAACCAGCGGTGCACGTGCTTGTCGTGCAGAGCCATCTGGATACGCTCGTAGCAATACTTGTCGTGCATGTAGTGAATGATATTCAGCGAGTTGACGTACACGCCAGCGAGCCACTTCATCATGTCGTTGTACTTGGCCACAACGTCGTCGTAATCGAGCGTATCGCCCTCGACGGCGCGATACTTGGGGCCGACCTGCTTCTTGGAGACCTCGTCAACACCGCCGTTGAGTGCGTACAGCAGGCACTTGGCCAGGTTGGCGCGGGCGCCGAAGAACTGCATCTCTTTGCCGATGCGCATGGAGGACACGCAGCAGGCGATGCCGTAGTCGTCGCCATGGTAAACGCGCATGAGGTCGTCGTTCTCGTACTGGATCGAGGAGCTGGCGACAGAAGTCTTGGCGCAGAACTTCTTGAAGTTCTCGGGCAGACGGGTCGACCACAGAACGGTCATGTTGGGCTCGGGGCTGGTGCCCATGTTCTCGAGCGTGTGCAGGTATCGATAGCTCATCTTGGTAACGAGCGTACGGCCGTCGACACCCATGCCGCCGATGGACTCGGTGACCCACTGCGGGTCGCCGGTAAACAGGGCCTGGTACTCGGGGGTACGGGCAAACTTGACCATGCGGAGCTTCATGATGAAGTGATCCACGAACTCCTGGATCTGCTCCTCGGTGAAGGTACCGTTGGCAAGGTCGCGCTCAGCGTAGATGTCGATGAACGTAGAGGTACGGCCGATGGACATAGCGGCGCCGTTCTGCTCCTTAACGGCAGCGAGGTAGGCGAAGTACATCCACTGGATGGCCTCCTGCGTGTTGGTAGCAGGGTTAGAAATGTCGAAACCATAGGTCTCGGCCATCATCTTGAGCTCGCCGAGGGCGCGGATCTGCTCCTGCAGCTCCTCACGATCGCGGATGTTGTCGGCGGTCATGACCGTCGGAGTGGAAGCCTTCTGGGCCTCCTTGTCCTTGATCAGGTAGTCGACGCCGTACAGGGCAACACGACGGTAGTCGCCGATGATGCGGCCGCGGCCATAGCCATCGGGCAGACCGGTGATGATGTGAGCCGAGCGGCAAGCACGCATCTCGGGGGTGTAGACATCGAAGACGCCAGCGTTGTGGGTCTTGCGCTCGAAGGTGTAGCGCTCAACAACGTTCTCGTCGACCTTGTAGCCGTGCTGGCTGGCAGCCTGGCAAGCGATGCGGATACCACCGTTGACGTGCAGCGCGCGCTTGAGCGGCTTGTCGGTCTGGAGGCCAACAATGGTCTCCTTGTCGCGATGGGCATTATCGATGTAGCCAGCGGGGTGGCTCACGATACCCGTGACGGTCTTGGTGTCCATATCGAGGACACCACCCTGCTCGCGCTCCTTAAGCAGTAGGTCGAGAACCTCGCCCCACAGCTCCTTGGTACGCTCGGTCGGACCTACGAGGAACGACTCATCGCCCTCGTAGGGGGTGTAGTTCTTCTGGATGAAGTCTCGGACGTCAACCTCTCCCGTCCAGATACCTTCCTTGAAGCCTTCCCATGCCTCCTGCATTGTGTAACCACGCTCCTAGTTACGTGTAATGCGGCGCTCTCTCACACCGCTGCTTATTGAATTCTTGAATTATCGGCTTGCACTACCGGCTTCTTCCGTTCTTCACCACACGTTGGTGCAGGAAAAACGTTTGTCCACCTTGGAACTACAACCCAAAACCCAAGATTTCACCCGTTTGAGAAGGATAACATAGCGACCCTCTCCATCTGGGCTGTTATATGTTTCTTTTTTTATATCATAAGGACGTTTTTTACAAACCCGCAGGAAATGCGAGTGCAAACAACTACCGTTCACCGATTTGTATGGTATTTTTCCTTGCCTTTGTACGACGTTCGCTCTAGCTGTTATGCCAGCTTTAGCAGGGTAAAGTGCCTCTGAGTAGGCTTTAGGACATGCCTAACGATCTGCCCCAAACTTTACTGGCACCGACGGTGTACGGAGGTCGCCTAAAGGTAGTTTTCTAGGCATGTCCCAAAATCTACCGTATAGGGCGCGCGTGCAGGGGTATCATCTTCCACCGAAAATAGTTTCTAGTGTTAGGGGTTTTCGGTGGAAGATACCGATTTCCATGAGCTTGGGCGTCAGCTCTTTACCGAGTTTGGCAGCATGCACCAGCGCGTTTCGCGCTTTGCCGACCAGGCTCTGGGTGGCGAGATGGCCGTCATGCGCGCCCTCATGCGCGCCGGCGGCTCGCTCACGCCGAGCGAACTCGCCGATCGTGCCTGGGTCTCGAGCGCCCGTATCGCCAATATCCTGCGCGCCCTCGAGGCCAAGGGTTGGGTCGAGCGCGAGCACTCAAAGACCGACCGTCGTCGCGTACACGTCACGGTGACCGACAAGGGATTCCAGGTCATCGAAATCAAACGCCGGGAATTCGAGGACCGCACCGCGGCCTTCCTCGAGCAGCTTGGCGAAACAGATACCCAAGAGATGGTGCGCCTTCTTAGACGTGCCAACGAAATTATCGACCGCAATCAAGAAAGGAGAGATGCCGAGTGAGGATTCTCAAGCTCTTTAAAAAACATATCCTGGCACTGTTCGCAGCTATCGTACTTATCGTAATCAGCTGCAACGCCGATCTGGCGCTGCCTACCTATATGAGCGACATCGTCGACGTGGGTGTGCAGCAAGGCGGCATCGCGTCGCCCGTGCCCGACACCATCCGTGCCGAATCGCTCGACGACCTCGAACTCTTTATGAGCGCCAAGGACGCCAAGGCTGTGGAGGCCGTGTTTAGCAAGGCTGACAAAAACGACATTCGAACGTACGAGGGCACCGAGGAAGAGCGTGCCGATGGAGGCAAGATTGCCGACATTATGAGCCTGCCCGAGACTGTTGTCCTTTCGCTCAACCAGGGCATCGACGCCGACTCCATGGGCGACATGATGGGCTCGTCCAGCGAGAAAGACAACAACGCTGCCCAGGCCATGCCCACCCCCGAGCAAATGGCAGCGATGACGCCCGAGCAGCTCGCCGAGATGCAGCAGAAGGCCGCAGCGGCGCAGAACATGCAAAAGCAGATTGATGCCGACGGCGGTAAGATCACCATGAAGAGCCTGCGCCTGGGTGTCGAGGGCGGTCTGGTAGACCAAAGCAAGCTCGTCGAGGGCGCCAACCAAATGGCGGACAAAATGGGCTCCATGTCGGGCTCCATCGTCACCCAGCGCGCCGTGAGCTATGTACAGGACGAGTACAAGGCACAGGGCATCGACCCCGCCGACGTGCAGAACGCCTACCTGAGCCACATGGCGACCACGATGTTTGGGCTGTGCCTGGTGTCGCTCGTCGCCACCATTCTGACCGGTGCCGTGGCGTCGCGCACCGCCTGCTCCATCGCCCGCGACCTGCGCCGCGAGACCTTCAACAAGGTTATGCACTTCTCGCCGGCCGAGGTGGGCAAGTTTAGCCAGGCCTCGCTCATCACCCGCTGCACCAACGATATTCAGCAGATCCAGATGGCCGCAACCCTGTTTATCCGCATGTGCCTGATGGCCCCCGTCATGGGCATCGTCGCTGTCATGCGTGTCCTGGCCAACCACACCGGCCTGGAGTGGACCATCGCCGTGGCCATCATCGCGGTCTCGGCCGTCGTCGGCGTGCTCATGGGCCTCACCATGCCCAAGTTCAAAAAGATGCAGAGCTTTGTGGACCGCGTGAACCTTACCGCCCGCGAGCTGCTCGACGGCCTTATGCCCATCCGCTCGTTCAACCGCGAGGAGCATGAGCTCGAGCGCTTTGACCAGGCGTCCCTCGACCTGATGACCACGCAGCTCTACACCAACCGCGCCATGAGCTTTATGATGCCGCTCATGATGCTCGTCATGAACTGCATCACCTGTCTCTTATACACATCTCCGAGCCCACGAGACGTAGAGGAATCTCG
>URWM01000001.1 GCA_900551655.1 uncultured Collinsella sp. | reverse complement strand
GGCTCGGAGATGTGTATAAGAGACAGTGCGTGGCGCTGCTCGTCCAAAACGTCGGTTTGGCGCATGTTCCCGCCTCGACGGGCTCACTGCTTCTTTCGATGGAGTCGCCTTCGGGTGTGCTGTTCTCGGTGCTGCTGATGGGGGAGGCGCTCACCTCGCGCCTGCTCGCCGGCTTCGTGCTCATCTTCCTGTCGATTATCTTGAGCGAGACTCACTTCGATTTTTTGCGCAAAAAGCCGCGCCCGCAATTGTAAACAACTTGTTGCGCCGCCCTCTCGGGGCGGCATTTTTTATGCGTCGCCCTTAAAGTTGTACCTTGCACTTTACGCTATCAAAGTGCTTGCTGCAAAAACGTTACTGGAGGGCATTTATGGCACCAGCTCTTTCCGATCTTCAACCGCAACCAGCGCCTCAGGCTACCGCAGCGGCGCAGACCGCTATCGGCGATGGCCTGGTCAAAGAAGCCCAGGCATTTGCCGGTGAGCTTGCCGCATGGCGCCACGATCTCCATCAGATGCCCGAGCTCGGTAACAATCTTCCGCAGACGTCTGCCTATATCCAGGCACGTCTGGACGAGATGGACATCCCCCATACCACGCTTGTCGACGGCTCCTGTGTTGTTGGCCTGATCGGTGCCGGTGCGGCCGCGGCCGCCCAGGGCAATGGTGCGTGCGCGGACGAGCAGGCCGGTACGGTTATCATGCTTCGCGGCGACATGGATGCCCTGCCCGTTGTCGAGGAATCGGGCGAGCCTTTCGCTTCCACCAACGGTTGCATGCATGCCTGCGGCCACGATATGCACGCGACGGCCCTGCTCGGCGCGGCCCGTTTGCTCAAGGCCCGCGAGGCTGACCTTGTGGGGGCCAACGCTACCGTCAAGTTGCTGTTCCAACCGGGCGAGGAGACCTTTGAGGGCGCCCGCGCTGCCATCGCCGACGGCTTGCTCGAGAACCCGCGTCCTCAGGCGGCTTTTGCCATGCACGTCAACAGCCAGTCGCCGCTCGGCCTGGTGCTCTATGGGAGTCCGGCGCTCTCGGGCGTGTACGGTTTCCGTATCACGCTGCAGGGCAAGGGCGGCCATGGCTCGAGCCCCGAGATCTGCATCGACCCCATCACGGCCGGCGTGCATGTGCACCTGGCGCTTCAGGAGCTTATCTCCCGCGAGGTGCCGGCGGCCAAGGAGGTCGCGCTTACCGTGGGTAAGTTCGCTGGCGGCTTGGCGGCCAACGTCATCCCCGACACCTGCGTGCTCGAGGGAACGCTGCGCGGCTTCGATGTCGAGCTCATGACTCATCTCAAGGAGCGTATCGCGGAGGTCGTCAACGGCGTTGCCGCAACATATCGTACGCCGGCAACCATCGAGACGCTTTCGGACGTTCCGCCGCTCGTGCTCGACAGCGATATGACCCAGGCCTCGCTTGGCTACGTGGGCGCGGTGCTGCCCAAGGCCGCCTTCTTGCCGCTGTTCCATGCCATGGCGAGCGAGGATTTCGCGCTTATCTCGAGTGAGATACCGAGCGCATACTTTACGATCGGCGCGGCTGTGACCGATACGGACGAACACTTTGCCCAGCATCATCCCAAGGCGCGCTTTAGCGATGCCGAGCTGCCACTTGGTGCCGCGGCTTACACGGCGGTCGCTTTGGGCTATATCGCCGACCACCGGTAGCACCCAACCTTGCTTTCAAGCCTGCGGGCATGTCTATAAGGCCTATGCCCTTGTCTTTCAAGGCAATCTTGGGCACTACCGGCGCCTGGCTTTGTCATCATGGCCACGTGTTACACGATTTTCGTTAACTGCATGAGCCTGTTCCAGCCGCTCATCGTCAGCGACTTGGGCATTTCTCTTGCGCAGTACAACATCTCCAACGCCATCTCCACCGTGGTGAGCGTTATCGGCTCACTTGTGATCGGTCATGTTGCCGATAAAGTAAGCGGTCGCGTTTTGGGCTCCCTCACTGTAATCGCCACCTCTGCCGTTCTTGCCGGCATGAGCTTTGTCGGTGAGCTATGGCAGGTCTACGTGCTCTTTTCTGTTCGCTCCGTTCTGTCTGTGGCTGCCCTGGAAGCCGAATGGATGCTCGTACCATCATTCGGTTTCCAAGGCGGCCACGGGCCTACGAAATGATCCGTTTTCCTCCGTCCCCAGCAGATCATGTGACCCGAAGGGGACGGAGGAAAAGGGATCACAAATAGCGGCGGCGCATCTGGCCGAACGAGTCCCCATACCCTCGTTCGGTCAGACGCGCCGCCGCGTTGCTGCTTTGTGCCGTATAATGTCCACTACCTATGACGCGATACAAAAGAAAGGTGTTTGCCCATGCAGGCACAGAAGGCGGAGGGAACCCGCGACCTTATCGGCGCCGAGATGCGCGCCTGGCAAAAGATGCAGCAGATTGCGGCCAGCGTATTCGAGCCGTTTGGCTTTAAGCCCATCGAGACGCCCGCGATCGAGCAGGTGGACGTCTTTGTCCACGGCATCGGCCAGTCGACCGACGTCGTGCGCAAGGAGATGTTCCGCGTGTTTAGCGGCGCCAACCTGGAGCGCGTCTTTACCGAAGGCACCGATACCAAGCTCAAGCCTAAGCAGCGTCTGGCCCTTCGTCCCGAGGGCACGGCCGGTGTGGTGCGCGCCGTCGTGGAGAACAACCTGGTGCCCCAGGGCTCCACGCCGTTTAAGGCTTACTACGCCGAGGCCATGTTCCGCGGCGAGCGTCCCCAGAAGGGCCGCCTGCGCCAGTTCCATCAGGTGGGCATCGAGTGGCTCGGCGCTCCCGATCCGGCGGCAGACGCCGAGTGCATCATCATGCTCATGGAGTTCTACAAGCGCCTGGGCTTCGATCTTTCCAAGCTTCGTCTGCTCATCAACTCGATGGGTGACGCCCAGTGCCGTCCGGCTTATCGCGAGCAGGTTAAGCAGTTCATCCTCGATCACGCCGACGAGATGTGCGATGAGTGCCGCGAGCGCGCCGAGCTCAACCCGCTGCGTGCCTTCGACTGCAAGAACGACCACTGCCGCGAGATCATGGCCGAGGCTCCGCTGATGGGTGACAACCTGTGCGATGAGTGCCGCGAGCACTACGAGCAGGTCAAGCGCTATCTGGATGCCGCCGGTATCGAGTATGTCGAGGATCCCACCTTGGTGCGCGGCCTGGACTACTACACCCGTACTGTCTTTGAGGTCGAGGCCCCTGGCGCCGGCGTCGGCTCCATCGGCGGCGGCGGCCGCTACGACGGCCTGGTCGAGCTCGAGGGTGGCAAGCCCACGGCGGGCGTCGGCTTTGCTGTCGGTTTTGAGCGCGCCCTGCTGGCCCTGCAGGCCTTTGGCGGCGACCTGGGTGCCGATGAGGCCCCGTGCGTCTACGTCGCCAACGCCGGCAAGGAGTTGCGCCAGAACGTCTTCGCCATTACGCAGGAGCTTCGCGCTGCAGGTATCGTGACCGAGGCCGACTACCAGGGCCGTTCGCTCAAGGCTCAGTTTAAGCAGGCCGACAAGGTGGGCGCCAAGCTCATCCTGGTCTTGGGTGGCGACGAGCTTGCCGCCGGCAAGGTCAAGGTGCGCGACATGCAAAGCCATGACGAGGTTCTCGTCGATCTGGCCAATGTGGTCGAGGCGGTTCGCGAGCGCCTGTAGCGCATCTTTTTGAGCTGCGGGCCTGCTAACGTGCCCTGCTCATGGAGAGCGATTGTTACGGGGGTGTTTCGCTTTTATGCGGAATGCCCCCGTTTACGTATGCCGCCCACCGAGAAATACGACCATTTAGGGCAAAAACCTTTGCAATGCAGAAAATACTTTTGTGTGGTAAAGCGCAATCAGTGTCGAAAGTATTTCTCAAGCGCCTATAATGAATACCGCATGTTACGTGCATAGAAAGAGGAATGGGAGGAAACGTGGCTGAGAACCTAAGCAACCAGTCTGTACCCGAAGCCGCGGCGCGCGTCGCTGCCGTGGTCAACCGCCTCGTTAACCGAATCGGCTCGAATGCCGAGTCCAGGGAGCGTCTCGCCGAGATCGAGATCCCCGAGGAGCTGCGCGATAATCTGGCGCTGTTCCTGCGCCTGGAGCGTCGTGTGCTTAGCGAGTATGATCCTGAGATCGCGGACCTGTTCGACAAGATCCTGTTGGCCGAGATTGTGGCCAATGCCGGCAACCCCGGTACCCGCGCTGCCGACGAAGTCGTCGACGAGCAGGGCGTGCCCACCGCCGACGAGCCCACTGCCGTGGCATTTCGTGAGGTCGTCGATCTGATCGACAGCCTGCCGCTCGATAAGCAGCAGGTCATTGTCCGCGCCTTTACGAGCTTCTTCCATTTGGCAAACCTGTCGGAGGAGAACTACCGTGTGGCGCAGCTGCGCGAGCGCGAGGCCGGTGCGTCGACCGATACCGAGGTCGATCCCGCCAACGAGCTCACCGTCGCCTATCACCAGCTGGTGAATGAGCTGGGCGTCGAGGGCGCCAACGAGCTGCTCGGCAAGCTTGAGTTCCATCCCGTCTTTACCGCGCATCCCACCGAGGCCCGTCGCAAGGCCGTCGAGGGCAAGATTCGCCGTATCTCCAACCTGCTGGAGGAGCGTCCGCGTCTGGGCGGCTCCGACCTGGTGGAGAACGAGCGCCATATGCTGCAAGAGATCGACGCCCTGGTACGCACGAGCCCCATCGCGTTAAAGAAGCCCACGCCGGTCGAGGAAGCCGATACCATCATCGACATCTTCGATAACACGCTGTTCGACGTTATCCCCGTCATCTACCGTCGTTTTGACGACTGGGTGCTGGGCGACAAGGCCGGCACCGTGCCGCCGCTGTGCCCGGCGTTCTTCCACCCCGGCAGCTGGATCGGTTCCGACCGTGACGGCAACCCCAACGTTACCGCCAAGGTGAGCCGCGAGGTCGCCGCCAAGTACTTCACCCACATGGTGCTCAAACTCGAGGACAAATGCCGCCGCATCGGCCGTAACCTCACGCTCGAGGCCACCTACAGCAAGCCTTCTGCCGAGCTCATTAACCTGTGGAACCATCAGGTCGAGATGAGCCCTCGGTACACGGCCCGCGCCGAGCTGATCTCCGAGCACGAGCCGCATCGCGCCGTCATGCTCGTCATGGCCGACCGTCTGAACGCCACCGTGCGTCGCATCACCGACACCATGTACCACAGCGCCGATGAGTTCCTGGACGACCTGCGCGTCGTCCAGCGTTCGCTGGCCGCCTGCGGTGCCGTCCGTGCTGCCTACGGCCCGGTCCAGACCATCATCTGGCAGGTCGAGTCCTTCGGCTTCCATATGGTCGAGATGGAGTTCCGTCAGCATTCCGTGGTGCATGCCCGCGCCCTCAAGGATATCCACGAGAACGGTATCCATGGCGACCTGCAGCCCATGACGCGTGAGGTCATCGATACCTTCCGCGCTATCGGCTCCATCCAAAAGCGCTACGGCAAGAAGATGGCGCACCGCTACATCATCTCGTTTACCAAGAGCGCTCAGCATGTGGCTGACGTCTTTGAGCTGGCCCACCTGTCCTTCGCGCACGAGGAGGACGTTCCCGAGCTCGACGTGATCCCGCTGTTTGAGCAGCTCGAGGACCTCGAGGGCTGCGTCGACGTGCTCGACCAGATGCTTACGCTGCCCGTGGTGCAAAAGCGCCTTGCCCAGACCAACCGCCGCATGGAGGTCATGCTGGGCTACTCCGACTCCTCCAAGGATGCCGGTCCTACCACGGCCATGCTCGCGCTGCACTCCGCGCAGGAGCGCATTGCCAAGTGGGCCGAGAAAAACGATATCGATCTGGTGCTCATGCACGGTCGCGGCGGTGCCGTGGGCCGTGGCGGCGGTCCGGCCAACAAGGCCGTGCTGGCGCAGCCCAAGGGTTCGGTCAACTGCTTCTTTAAGCTCACCGAGCAGGGCGAGGTCATCTTTGCCCGCTACGGCAACCGCACGCTGGCTCAGCGCCATGTTGAGTCTGTTGCCGCCGCAACGCTTTTGCAGTCGGCTCCGAGCGTCGAGAAGACCAACACCGAGACCACGCAGAAGTTCTGGGATATGGCCGAGAAGCTCAACGCCGCAAGCCACGAGCGCTATCTGGACCTGCTGAACACCGAGGACTTTACACCGTGGTTCTCGACCGTGACGCCGCTGACCGAGGTCGGCCTGCTGCCGATCGGCTCGCGTCCCGCCAAGCGCGGCCTGGGTGCCAAGTCGCTCGACGACCTGCGTACCATTCCGTGGATTTTCAGCTGGAGCCAGGCGCGTATTAACCTGGCCGCTTGGTACGGCCTGGGCACCGCCTGCGAGCAGCTGGGCGACCTTGACCAGCTTAAGGCTGCCTACCAGGAGTGGCCGTTCTTCCGCACCTTTATCGACAACATCGAGATGTCGATCGCCAAGACCGATCAGCGCATCGCCAAGATGTATCTGCACCTGGGCGATCGCCAGGATCTGTCCGAGAAGGTCTTTACCGAGATGCAGCTCACCCGTAAGTGGGTCCTTGCCATCGTCGGCGATGAATGGCCGCTGCAGCGTCGTCGCGTGCTCGGCTGTGCCGTCCGCGTGCGTAATCCTTACGTCGACGCCCTGTCCATCGCCCAGGTCCGCGCCCTTCGCGAGGTGCGTATGAACCAGGACGAGATGGCAGAGGAGAAGAAGGCCGAGTACATGAGCCTGATTCTTTCGACTGTGACCGGCGTCTCGGCAGGACTGCAGAACACGGGGTAATCGATAGCCCTGTAGTCGTCCGGGCCCGCCATTAGCTTACTTTTAGGCACGTCCTCGGACATGCAAGAAGCCCTCGCTGCGCACTTCGTGCGGCGAGGGCTTCTTGCGTCCTGCGGAGTGTGCCTAAAAGTAAGCTAATGGCGGGCCCTGCGATGTCCGGTCTTCGACGGATTACTGGCTGGGGAAAAGATGGCGCGCTTCGCGCACTTTGATGGGGCTTCGTGCTGCGGAATGCATTCAGAGGGAAACCCGTCGGGTCCCTTCGTCATCGGTCTTCGGCGGATTACGGGCTGAAGGGAAGAAAGGCGCGCTTCGCGCCCAATGTGGAGTGCGGCGAGGGCTTCTTGCGTCCTGCGGAGTGTGCCTAAAAGTAAACTGATGGCGGGCCCTGCGATGTCCGGTCTTCAGCGGATTGGCCGCTGGGTGAGGGTGGTGCTTGGGGCGACGTGCAAAAAACGGAGTTTTCAGCAGCCAAAGATTGATGCATAAGGCCATAGCCGGCTTTCGCTGCCTTTGTTGATGCTTTTGCACGACAATTGGGCCTTGGCGATGTCCATATATAGCTGGTTTCTCGCCGCATGCTATCCAGATGGGTCGAGTCATGAGGACTATCTACTTTTTGAAAGACTTTTGACACCAAAGTCTTATCCCGCGATGCTGAATACTCGCAAAAATGCACGCTCCGGAGGGTACTACCCTGTTACGGCTAGAAATCCATGCGCCATTTTATGCAATTATTAACGCATTTATGCAAAATGCTTTACGTGCGTACGTCTCGGGGTAGATGTTTGCCTCGGCGCTGTGTAAGTCATCCTTTCTATTGTGTCTTTTACGGGCGGCCGCGGTCCCGTTTGGGATCGCGGTTGTTTTGTTGTGGGTCAAATATGAACGTTGTGTTAATGAGTCGGTGGACGGTGGTGTTTTTCGGTGAGCGGCGTATCCTTCCAACGGTTTATCTAGTGTGTCAGTTGAAAGGAAGAGGGCGCTCGTCATTGTTTGAATGTGAACTGCCGTTTGACCACAAGACGTTGCATCTGGAGCTTGAGGATAAGAACTTCGCGGGTGTGATGGAAGGTCATCAAAACGAGTTTAAGACTACAAAATCTCAGGAAGAGCTGGTAGAGGAGTCGCTTGCCAACCCTTATGGCTCGCCTTCGCTCGAGGAGCTTTGTGCTGGCAAGAAGGATATTGTCATCATTAGCTCCGATCATACGCGCCCCGTTCCCTCGCGTGTGACGATGCCTATTCTGCTGCATCACATCCACTCCGCTGCGCCTGAGGCGCGCGTTCGCATTCTGGTTGCTACGGGTATGCATCGTCCGTCGACGCACGAGGAGCTCGTCAACAAGTACGGCGAGGAGATCGTTGCCAACGAGGAAATCGTTATGCACGTCGCGACTGACGACAGCATGATGAAAAAGATCGGTACCCTGCCTTCTGGTGGCGAGTGCATCATCAACAAGATTGCTGCCGATTGCGATCTGCTGCTTGCCGAGGGCTTTATCGAGCCGCACTTCTTTGCCGGTTTCTCTGGTAGCCGCAAGTCCGTCCTGCCTGGTATCGCCAGCTACAAGACCATCATGTACAACCACAACGGTCAGTTTGTGAATGATTCCCACTCGCGTGCCGGCAACCTGTGCCACAACCACGTGAGCGAGGACATGTTTGCCGCTGCCGAGATGGCTCACCTTGCCTTTGTGCTTAACGTGGTGCTTAACGGCAAGCACGAGGTCATCGGCTCCTTTGCCGGCGACATCCACAAGGCGCACGAGGCTGGCTGCGAGTTCGTGAAGAGCCTTGCCGGCGTTGAGCCCGTTGAGTGCGAGATTGCCATCACCACCAACGGCGGCTACCCGCTCGACCAGAACATCTACCAGGCCGTGAAGGGCATGTGCTCTGCCGAGGCCACGCTTCCCGAGGGCGGCGTGATTATTGATGTCGCCGGTTGCGCCGACGGTCACGGTGGCGAAGGCTTCTATCACAACATCGCCGACAACGATCCGGCGGAGTTTGAGCGCGCCTGCATCGACCGTCCTAAGGACGAGACCCTGCCCGATCAGTGGACGAGCCAGATCTTTGCCCGCATCCTGGCGCATCACCCTGTGATCATGGTCACCGATCTGTGCGATCACCAGATGCTCAAGGATATGCACATGACGCCGGTCAACACTATCGAGGAGGCGCTCAAGCTCGCCTTTGAGATGAAGGGTGCCGATGCCAAGGTTGCCGTCATTCCCGATGGCCTGGGCGTTGTCGTCGCGCAGCACTAGTGCACGGCCCAAACGAATCGTTTATAACCGACAAGAAAGATAAGGTTTTATGCTTACCAAACTCCTCTGCGAATTCGGCGCGACGGCCCTCATGATCGTCTTTGGCGTGGGCGTGCACTGCGATACCGTGCTCAAGGGCACCAAGTATCAGGGCTCCGGCCATATGTTTGCCATCACCACCTGGTCTTTTGGCATCTCGGTCTGCCTGTTTGTCTTTGGCGGCGCCGTGTGCATGAACCCCGCCATGGTGCTTGCCCAGTGCATCGTCGGCTTGGTGCCGTGGGGCAGCTGCATCCCCTTCATGATTGCCGATATGCTCGGCGGCTTTGTGGGCGCCGTAATCGCCTGGTTTATGTATGCCGATGAGTTCAAGGCTTCCGAGGGCGTCGTCGACCCCATTGCCCAGCGCAACATTTTCTCGACCAACCCCACCACCGAGGGTACGAACTATGCCCGTAACTTCTTCTGCGAGGCTATCTGCACCTTCGTGTTCATCAGCGCCATCCTTGCTGCCGCTAGCCGCGCCGGCGAGAACGTTCTGATGCTCGCCATCTGCGTTGGCCTGATCGTTTGGGCCGTTGGCATGGGCATGGGCGGCATCACCGGCTTCGCCATGAACCAGGCTCGTGACCTTGGTCCTCGCATGGCCTATCAGGTGCTGCCGATCAAGAACAAGGCTGACAACAACTGGAAGTACGGCCTGCTCGTTCCTGGCATCGCTCCGTTTGTCGGTGCCGCTCTGGCTGCACTGTTTGTGCACGGTTTCTTGGGCATGTTCTAGTCCAAGGCTACATAGTTGTCCGCTGTCCGCATGGGGTAACTTCCCAGCGCGTCCTCGGACATGAAAGAACCCCCGCTGCGCACTTCGTGCGGCGGGGGTTCTTTCGTCCTGCGGAATGCGCTGGGAAGTTACCCCATGCGGACAGCTGCGGGGTCTTTGTTGCGCTCGAGCAAGCAACCCAACATATATATCTGAATTTGGATGGGAGGAGCTTGTTGCTGATAGGGGCGCTGGGCTGTTGTTGACACTTTGGGATGCGTGGCGCCTTGGGGTGGGGCGATGCTTTGGGATGAGCTTCTTACTTAGTTGAAGAGGGGTTTTATGGCTGATAGGTAGTCTTTGGCTACGTCCTCTTTTGGGGCTTGGAAGTTGTGCCAGGCCCACCATTGGACCATTCCTACGAAGCTTGAGGCTATGTGGTGTAGTAGGAAGCTGCGGTCCATGGTGGCGGCGGGGCCGTTTGGGTCGGTGGGGACGGTTTCGGCTGCTCGTGACATGATGGTCTTGCGTAGGCTGTCGGCGAAGACGCGTGAGCCGGCGCCGGCTACGAGGGCTCGAACGCCCTGGCGACGCTCCCAGAGGTTGTTGAGAATGTGCTCGACCTGCACGAGTGGGTCGTCGAGTGGTGTGCCATCGTCGTCGAGGGCGTGGGTGCAGATGTCGCTCACGAGCTCGGACAGTAGGTCGTCTTTGCTCTTAAAGAGACCGTAGAATGTCGCGCGGCCTACGTGAGCGCGTGCGATGATGTTGCCGACGGTGATCTTGCCGTAGTCTTCTTCGCACAGCAATTCGGAGAATGCCGAAACGATGGCGGCGCGGCTTTTTGCCTTGCGGGCGTCCATGGCTATGCGTCCGCGTGAACGAGCAGGCAGCGGAGCGTGCCGGAGCAACCCTCGTAGGGGCGCTTGCCGGCGCCGTAGCCGACGGCCTCGATGCGGTAGCGGACTGGCAGGTGCTCGGACGTACGCAGTGCGGCGACGATGGCGGCGCCCGTGGGCGTCACGAGCTCGCCGGCGACCGGTGCGGGCGTGAGGGCGATATTGCCTGCTTGGCATAGGTTGACGACGGCGGGCACCGGGATGGGCATAAAGCCGTGGGCACAGTGGATGGTGCCGTGACCCTCGGAGAGCGACTCGACAACAATATCCTCGATACCCAGGTCATCGAGGCAGATGGCGACCGAGCAGACGTCGACGATGGAATCGATGGCGCCTACCTCGTGGAACATGACGGTCTCGGGCGTTTTGCCGTGAGCCTTGGCCTCGGCGGCGGCGAGCGCGGTAAAGATGGCGATCGCGCGTCGCTCGGCGCCATCGCTTAGCTGTGAGCCGTCGATGATCGTCGTGACATCGGCCAAAGAGCGGTGGTGATGGTGGTGGGCGTGATGGTGACCCTCGTGGTCGTGGTCGTGGCCATGTGCGTGCTCATGGCGGTGCTCGTGTTCGTGTTCGCCATGATCATGATGCTCATGCTCATGTGTGTGCTCGCCAGCTGCTTCGTTGCCGTAGAGCCAGGCCATGTCGTGATCATGGTTCTCGAGCTCCTCTGCCAGCTGAACGTCAAAGTCGCAGGCGTCGATGCCATGCTTGTTTACGCGGGTGACGGCAATCTCAAAGCCGCCGACCGGCAGCGTGGCGAGCTGTTCGCGCAGGTGCTCCTCGCTGGCGCCCAGGTCGAGCAGGGCTGCGACGGTCATGTCGCCGCTGATGCCCGAGGTGCCGTCGATGATAAGCGTGTGCTGATGGTTGGACATAGAATGCTCCTTAACGGGCGCAGGGCGTGCCGGCGCTCAAATGATTGATAAGACTTGCCTGGTAGGCGGCGCCGAAGCCATTGTCGATGTTGACGACTGAAACGCCGCTGGCGCAGGAGTTGAGCATGGCGAGCAGTGCGGCCACGCCGCCAAAGCTCGCGCCATAGCCCACGCTGGTGGGGACGGCGATGACCGGACAGCTCACAAGGCCGCCGATAACGCTCGCCAGGGCGCCTTCCATGCCGGCGATGGCGATGACCACCTGCGCCTGGGCAAGTTCCTCAGCATGAGCGAGCAGGCGGTGCAGGCCTGCGACACCTACGTCGTAGAGGCGGTCGACCTCGTTGCCATAGAACTCGGCCGTCAACGCGGCTTCCTCGGCGACGGGTAAGTCGCTCGTGCCGGCGCAGGCGACGACGATGCGTCCGTTGCCGGTAGGGGAGGGCTTACCGCCCGCGAGGGCGAGCTGTGCGTCCGGGGCATATCCCAGGTCGATGCCGTTGTCGAGGAGCTCCGAGGTGCGGGCTGCTTTTTCGCTGTCCAGGCGCGTGACCAGGATGCGCTCCTGGCCGGCATCGCGCAGCGCTTTGATAATGGCGGCAATCTGCTCGGCGGTTTTACCGGCGCCGTAGACAACCTCGCCGGCTCCCTGGCGCACCCCGCGCGAAAGATCGAGCTGCGCAAAACCCAGATCGGCGGTTGGCGCCGTTTGGATGCGCGTGAGGGCGACTGCCGGGGTGACTGCTCCGTCGGCAACATCGCTCAGCAATTGCTCAAGATCTCGCTTATCCATATATGTTCCCTTCGACGGTGCAAAGTCTAGCACTCAAGGGCAAGTTTCCGAACACTAAGACAAAATTGTTCGGAAACTATAGGACAGACTGATTCTGTTGTTAGACGGATCGACTAGTCGCGCAGGATGATGTCCATGGCGAGCATCAGGTTGCGCTCGTCGATGGCAAACGGGGCGGCTTCGCGCGTCTTGGGCTTGGCGCAAAACGCGATGCCCGTGCCCGCGGCCTGGATCATGGGGATGTCGTTTGCCCCGTCGCCAATAGCGACCGTGTGGGCCATGTCGACGCCGCACTCAACTGCCCAGTCCAGCAGCTGGATGAGCTTGGACTCCTTGGTCACGATGTCTGCCGCCAGCTTACCGGTGAGCTTGCCGTCCACGACTTCCAGGCGGTTGGCCAGGCAAAAATCGATGCCCGCGGCGGCTGCGATCTTGTCAGCGACCTCGTGGAAGCCGCCGCTTACCACGCCGACCTTCCAGCCCTTGCTATGCGCCGAGCGCACAAGCTCCAACGCACCGGGGGTAAACGTTACGCGCTCAAAGGTGCGCTCGAACACGCTCTCGTCCAAACCCGCAAGCAGCCCCACGCGCTCCTCAAGTGCCTGCTTAAAATCCAGCTCGCCGCGCATGGCACGCTCGGTGATCCGCGCCACCTCCTCGCCCACGCCGGCCTCCTCGCCCAGCAGGTCGATGACCTCCTGGTTGATGAGCGTGGAGTCGATATCCATAACAATGAGGCGTGCAGTCATGATGGGCCTTTCCAAGTGCTGTTTTATTGGGGCATATTGTCGCACGTGACGAGCGCGGGCGGGTGCCGCGGTGCGTCAATTGTTTCGTCTCCGTCAAGTCTTTGGGCAGGAGCTACTTTTCCGCGGCACATCGACACAGGTGCGATAAGATAGAACGCCATGTCTGGCTGCGCGGTTTACGCAGGCTGGGCAAATCTGTACGACGCCGCCCGGAACGACACGGGGCGGCACAGATCCATAAAGGAGGATCACTGGTATGAGCCAGACCCGTCCCATCGACGAGCATTCCATGCACACCCGTACCTGCGGCGAGCTTCGCTTCGAGAACGTGGGCGAAGAGGTCACCCTCACCGGTTGGGTGAGCCGTCGCCGCGACCACGGCGGCCTTATCTTCTGCGACCTTCGCGACCGTGAGGGCATCACGCAGCTCACCTTCGACCCCGAGCACTCCGACGGCGATGCCTTTAAGATCGCCGAGACCATGCGTCCCGAGTGGCCCATCAAGATTCACGGCGTCGTGCGCGCCCGTGGCGAGGAGACCACCAACACCAAGCTCGCGACCGGCGAGATCGAGGTCCTCACCGACCACGCCGAGGTGCTCAACACCTCCGTTACCCCGCCGTTCCAGATCGAGGACGGCATCGAGACCAGCGAGGATACCCGCCTGCGCTATCGCTATCTGGACCTCCGTCGTCCCGAGATGATGGCCAACCTCAAGCTGCGCTCCGACTTTACCTTTGCCATTCGCGAGGCGCTGCACAACCGTGAGTTCATGGAGGTCGAGACGCCCTCCCTGTTTAAGTCCACGCCCGAGGGCGCTCGCGACTTCATCGTTCCCAGCCGTATTCAGCCGGGCAACTTCTACGCCCTGCCGCAGTCCCCGCAGCTCCTGAAGCAGCTGCTCATGGTCGGTGGCGTCGAGCGCTACTACCAGGTTGCCAAGTGCTTCCGCGACGAGGACCTGCGTGCCGACCGTCAGCCCGAGTTCACCCAGGTCGATATCGAGATGTCCTTCGTGGACCAGAACGACGTTATGAGCGCGCTCGAAGAGGTCCTGGCCGACGCCTTCGGCCGCATGGGTGTCGAGATGCCCACGCCGCTGCGTCGCATGGACTACTGGGAGGCCATGGACACCTATGGCTCCGACAAGCCCGATACCCGCTATGGCATGCACCTGGTCGACCTGACCGACATCTTTGCCAACTCCAAGTTCAAGGTCTTCGCGACCGCCGCAAACGAGGAGGGCTCTGTCGTCAAGGCCATCAACGCCAAGGGCGCCGGTGCCTGGGCACGTGCCAAGATCGATAAGCTCGCCGGCGTGGCCTCCACGTTTGGCGCCAAGGGCCTGGCCTGGATCGCTTTCCGCGAGGATGGCTCCATCAACAGCCCCATCGTCAAGTTCTTCTCGGACGAGGAGATGGCGGCTCTGCGTGAGCGCATGAACGTCGAGCCCGGCGACCTTGTGATGTTCGCCGCCGGCCCGCGCCTGCTCTCCGACGAGATCCTGGGCGGCATGCGTTCCCACATGGCTAACGCGCTCGAGATCAAGCGCGAGGGCCACGACTTCCTGTGGGTCGTCAACTTCCCGCTGTTCCACTGGGACGAGGATCGCAAGGCCTATGCAGCCGAGCATCAGCCCTTTACCCTGCCGACCGAGACCGACATCGCCAAGATCGAGGCAGATCCGCTGGCAGCCGGCTCTTGCACCTACGACTTTGTCATGGACGGCTTTGAGGCCGGTGGCGGCGGTATGCGTATCCACAACGCCGAGATGCAGATGTCCATGCTCAAGCTCCTGGGCTTTACCGAGGAGCGCGCCGAGTCGCAGTTCGGCTTTCTCATGGAGGCACTCAAGTTTGGTGCGCCCCCGATGGGCGGTTTCGCTCTGGGCCTGGACCGCGTGTGCATGCTGCTCACCGGCTCCGACTCCATTCGCGACGTCATGGCGTTCCCCAAGACGGCCAGCGGCTCCGACCTCATGTCGGGCGCCCCGAGTGCCGTTAGTGGCGCCCAGCTCAAGGACGTCAGCCTGCGCCTGATGTAGGGAAGCGGCTACATATTGCCTGTAACGAGGGAAGGACGCGTGCCTTCCCTCGTTTTTTATGCGCCGAGGTTGTGGGGGCGTGGGATGACCGGACGTCGCGGAAACTACGACCCGGAATTTGCGTCCAAAACGGGTCGCAGTTTCCCAAACAGGGTCCTTTTGGAAACTGCGACCCAGAATCCAGCCAAATAACGGGACGCGCTTTCCGGTCGAGCTTCTGGCGGGCTTTAACAAGCATCTAACGCTACAATAACTACCACGTGGCTGGGTTTGCCGGCCGAATGTGCGATGTCGTGGGAGGGGACATGGTCGAGTTTACAAAGACGATTAAAGATCCGTTGGGATTGCATGCCCGCCCGGTTGCGCTGCTCTATGACATTATTGCCAAGCATCGTAGCAACGTATCGGTCAGCATCGGCGATCGCCATACCGACGGCCGCGATGTGATGGGGCTCATGGCTCTCTACGGCGAATGTGGCGAAGACATTGTGTTCCGCGTTTCGGGCGTGGATGAGGCCTCCTGCGTCACATCGATCAGAAACCTCTCGCTCTAACCTCAACAATGTGACAAGGGGACAGGCCCCTTTGTTGCATAAATTGGTATGACAAGGCACCGCAAAGAGATGGTCTTTGCGGTGCCTCTTTTGTTTCGTATAGGAAACTTTTTCGAAATCTGAATGGGGACCCTTTCCAAAAAGTTAACCACGTGCTAGTTTACTATAGCGAACATAGACGTGGTTAACTTTTTACGCGTCGATGTTGAGGACGAACTGACGTTAGGAGCAACTCATGTCTTGCGGACCGCAGATGCCGGCCATGCCGCTTTCGATGGTAAAAGCGGGCGAAACCGTGCGCGTGTCTCGTGTAAAGGGCAATGAGGATATGAAGCACCACCTCAAGGACCTCGGCTTTGTCGAGGGCAGCGAAATCCACGTGGTGAGCTCGAGTGGCGCCAATATCATCGTCACGGTGCTGGGCGCACGCTTTGGCATCGATTCCAAGGTTGCCATGCACATCATGACCGTCGGTTAGTCAGCAGCATTTCATAAAAACCGAAAGGGGGACAAGAGGATGAAGACGTTGGGTGACGTTAAGGTGGGCGAGAGCTCTACCATCGTCAAGCTTCACGGTGAGGGCGCACTTCGCCGTCACCTCATGGACCTGGGGCTCATCAAGGGCACTTCGTTCAAGGTCGTAAAGGTTGCACCGCTCGGTGATCCGGTCGAGATCAACGTGCGCGGCTACGAGCTTTCCATCCGTAAGGAGGAGGCCGCCGTCGTCGAGGTCCAGTAAGGGATCTTTGCGCGGTTATTTCTGCAGATAAAGTTAGGTTTTTCTAACTTAATGCAGCATCTTTGAAGCACATTATCCAGCCCGCGCGGAGAAAGCAGCGCAGGCACACAAGGAAGAAGGATTGAATGGCGGATTCTCAGATCCATGTCGCGCTGGCGGGTAACCCCAACTGCGGCAAGACCACGCTTTTCAACCTGATCACCGGCGCCAACGGCTACGTTGGCAACTGGCCCGGTGTCACGGTTGAGAAAAAGGAAGCCAAGCTCCTGAGCGACAAGAACGTTACCATCACGGACCTCCCCGGCATCTACTCGCTTTCCCCCTATAGCCCCGAGGAGCAGTGCTCGCGCGATTACCTCATGAGCGGCGAGCCCGATGTCGTCGTCCAGGTGGTCGACGCCACCAACTTGGAGCGCAACCTGTACCTGGCGCTTCAGGTTATCGAGACCGGCCTGCCCGTGGTCGTCGCCCTCAACATGGCCGACTTGGTCGAGAAGAACGGCGACAAGATCGACACGGACAAGCTCTCCAAGAAGCTCGGCTGCCCGGTCATGATGATCTCGGCCCTTAAGAACAAGGGCATCAACGAGCTGTTCGAGCAGGTCAAGAAGTCCGCTGCTTCCAAGGGCCAGGTGCCGGAGCACAAGTTCGATTCCTCCATCGAGGACGTTCTGGACCACATCGAGAACAATCTGCCGGCGAGCGTTCCCGCCAACAAGCGTCGCTACTACGCCGTCAAGCTGTTCGAGCGCGACGCGGACGCCTGCAAGCTCATCAACCTCACTAAGGAGAAGGCTGCTCGCGTAGAGCAGCTGGTCGCTCAGTGCGAGCAGGATTGCGATGACGACGCCGAGTCCATCATCACCGGTGAGCGCTACGGCGTGATCGCGCACATCATCGACGAGTGCCTCACCAAGGCCCCGGCCAAGATGAGCACCTCCGAGAAGATCGACCGCGTGGTTACCAACCGTATTCTGGGCCTGCCGATCTTTGTCGTCATCATGTTCTGCGTGTACTACATCGCCGTTTCTACCTTGGGCGGCACGGTGACCGACTTCACCAACGACCAGCTCTTTGGTACCGACGGTTGGTATGTGCTCGGCCAGGGCCGCGACGCTTACGATGAGGCTGTCGAGGCTGCGGGCGGCAATGCCGACTCGGTCGACCCGGCGCAGTACGGCCCCTATGTTCCGGGTATTACCACCATGGTCCACGACGCACTTGTGGCGGGTGGCACCGAGGACGGTGGCCTGGTCGATTCGCTCGTCTGTGACGGTATCGTCGGCGGCCTGGGCGCCATCTTCGGCTTTGTGCCGCAGATGTTCCTGCTTTTTGTGATGCTGTCCTTCCTGGAGGACTGCGGCTACATGGCCCGCGTTGCCTTCATCATGGACCGCGTGTTCCGCCGCTTTGGCCTGTCCGGTAAGTCGTTCATCCCCATGCTCGTGTCTTCGGGCTGCGGCGTCCCCGGCGTCATGGCCACCAAGACCATCGAGAACGAGAAGGACCGCCGCATGACGGTCATGACCACCACGTTCATTCCCTGTGGCGCCAAGCTGCCGATCATCGCTCTGCTCATGGGTTCCATCATCGGCGATTCTTCCACCACTGCCGCGTGGATCAGCCCGCTCTTCTACTTCCTGGGCGTCTTTGCCGTCATCGCCTCGGGCCTTATGCTCAAGAAGACAAAGCTCTTCGCCGGTCGCCCGACGCCGTTCGTTATGGAGCTTCCCGCCTACCACTTCCCGGCGATCCGCTCTTGGGCGCTGCACGTGTGGGAGCGCTGCTGGGCCTTTATCAAGAAGGCCGGCACGGTCATCTTTGCCTCCACTGTCGTGGTTTGGTTCCTGTCCAACTTTGGTAGCTACAACGGTTCCTTTGGCTTCCTGCCTGCGATGGACGGCATCCCCGAGGAGTTCATGGACTACTCCGTGCTCGCCATGCTGGGCAACCTGGTCGCTTGGATCTTCGCCCCGCTCGGCTTTAGCACCTGGCAGGCAACCGCACTGACCGTCTCTGGCCTCGTCGCCAAGGAGAACGTCGTCGCCACCGCCGGCTCGCTGCTGTCCGTCGCCGACGCGGGCGAGACCGACCCGAGCCTGTGGACCGCGTTTGCCGGCATGTTCCCCACCATGGGCGCTTGCGTTGCCTTCGGCGCCTTCAACCTGCTGTGCGCTCCGTGCTTTGCCGCCATTGGCACCATCCGCAACCAGATGGACTCTGGCAAGTGGACCGCGATTGCCATCGGCTACGAGTGCGCCTTCGCTTGGGTGATCGGCCTGTTCATCAACCAGTTCTACAACCTGCTTGTCCTTGGGCAGTTTGGTATCTGGACGGTTGTGGCCATTGTGCTGCTGGTTGCGATGCTCTTCCAGATTTTCCGTCCCATGCCCAAGCATGCATGGACCGATGAGGACGAGACCAACACTGCTTCCGCCGCAGTTTCCGCTTAAGTCCGAATAAGGATTAACCCCTTTCCACGAGCCCGGGTGTCCCAGCGACACTCGGGCTTTTTGGTGGGGGAGATGTGGCGTTTCCGCAGATAAAACCGACCAAAATAAACCTGTCCCTTTTTGGTAGATGGAGAATGGGGTAAAGTAAGTGATGGTTAACTAGAGGAGGCTTGCTATGGCACCTATCGATATTGTTGTACTGGCTGTTATCGGTATTGCGTTTGTCGCGGTATGTGTGCGCATCTACCGCAAGGGCACCTGTGCCGACTGCGCTCAGGGTGGCGTTTGCACGGGGCATTGCTCCAACAAAAAGACGTGCGCCGCACTTAAGGGCGTGGACAAAATCGCCGAAGACCTGGGCCGCGGTATTAAATAAGGTCTAGGCATCCAAGCGCCTCGCGAGCATCCGTTCGCGGGGCGCTTTGCACATTTGGGGGCGAGCGCGGCGAGTTGTAGAGTGATTTTGGGGTATCGTTACCTGTACTGTTAATTGGCAACTTATCTATAACGGAGTAACCCCATGAGCGCTCGCGTAACCATGAAGGACATAGCCGCCGAGCTTGGCGTTTCCATCAATACCGTGCACAAGGCCCTGACGGGTAAGGCCGGCGTGAGCGAATCCGTGCGCTCCAAGGTGAATGCTAAGGCCGAGGCCATGGGTTACCATCGTAATACGAGTGCCTCGAGCCTGCGCCGCAAGGATATCAACCTGGTGTTTTGCCTGCCCCGCGCATCGCGCGAGGGGGCGTACTTTTTCCGTTACCTTTGGGAAGGCTGCAACCGCTTTGAGCAGGAGGTCATCGATCAGGGCATTACGGTTGAACGCGTAGAATTTGGCGTGGGCGGCTACGCCGATGCGCTCGAGCAGATCGATGAGCGTCTGCAGGTAGGCGAGAAGATTGATGGTCTGCTTGCCTATGTTCCGGGCGATGACCGCGCGACCGAGCTCTTGAGGCAGATTGCCGAGGCGGGCGTGGCGATTGAGCTCGTCGACGGCGACCGACCGCACCTCGATCGCCTGGGTGCCAGTCTGGCGGACTATTCCGCGGCGGGCAGCCTTATGGCAGAGCAGGCGGCTAACCTGGTCCACGCTTCTGGGGCTGACGCCCACGTGCTCCTGTTGGCGGGCGACCCCTATACCGATTCACACTACCTGACCGCCCGCGCCTTTCATAATTACCTGCGCGAGCACGATATTCCATGGCGGGTTGAGGACCTTGCCGGCGCCCATGCGCAAGTCAAACAGCTCGAGCGCGAGCTTGAGCAGCGCTTGAGTGCGCCGGATGCTCCCGAGCTCATCTGTAGCGTTTTTGCCGTTGGTTCCGAGGTAGTCGCCGACGCGCTTGTTTCAAGCGGCAAGGCCGGCAAGGTCATGGTAATCGGAAACGACCTGTTCCCCGAGAGCGCCTTGGCCTTGCGCCGTGGCATCTTTACCAATATTGTCTATAAGGACCCGGTGAGCCTGGCCTACCGTGGCGCCAAGACCTTGGGCGAGTATCTGCTGTGGGGTAAAACTCCGGCGGAGCCCGTGCAGAAGGGTGCTGTGGAGATGGTGTTTGCCAGCAACGTCGACCGCTACTGCGAGCTTGCGGGAATTTAGCCGTTTAGTCAGGTACCCCCTCTTGCGACGTGCATTTTTTGGAGTATTCAGCAATGGCGTGTCCCGAAAGAGGCTAGGACGACTGTTTTAAGTGCCCCCGATGGCGTAATTCGCCATCGGGGGCACTTATTTATGCCGATTGGGCGCAATATGAGCATCAGATAGGGCTTCGAAGACGGTGCGCGGTGCGCTCCGATGCTGAATACTCCCAAAAATGCACGGCGGAACATGACCCACCTGGCCAAAGCGCTCAAGTTCGGTATTCGGGGACGCCTGCCAATTCGCAATACATACAAGTCACGGCTCCAGTAACCGTTGAACGGGCAAAATCGACCGTTCACCCCATGGTGGTTAGGTGAACGTTCACCTTTTAAGTCGCAATGAATTAGTATAGTGAACGTTCACCTAGAGGATAACGAGCGCATTGTGCGCCCGCTCCGCCAACAAAGGGGTTGTTTGATGAAAAACTTCATGGACGATCAGGATTTCCTGCTGAGCACCAAAACCGGCGAGGAGCTGTTCCACAACTTTGCCGAGGGTATGCCCATCGTTGACTACCACTGCCACATTTCTCCCAAGGAGATCTGGGACGACAAGCGTTTTGAGAACATCACCGAGGTTTGGCTGGGCGGTGACCACTACAAGTGGCGCCTGATGCGTGCCAACGGCGTCGACGAGCGCTTCATTACCGGCGATGCCCCTGCTCGCGAGAAGTTCCAGAAGTGGGCCGAGACCCTGGGCCGTTGCGTGGGCAACCCCGTCTTTGAGTGGAGCCACCTGGAGCTTAAGCGTTACTTTGGCTACGAGGGCGTCCTGAACGGCAAAACCGCTCAGGAGGTCTGGGACCTTGCCAACGCCAAGCTCGCTGAGGCCAGCTTTACCTGCCGCAACCTGATCAAGCAGTCCAACGTCCGCATGATCTGCACCACCGACGACCCCGCCGACAGCTTTGAGTGGCACAAGAAGATTGCCGCCGACGACAGTTTTGACGTTCAGGTCGTTCCCGCCATGCGCCCCGATGCCGCCCTGCGCATCGAGCGTGGCCAGGAGTTCGCCGACTACTGCAAGCATCTCTCCGAGGTTGCTGGCGTTGAGATCAGCGACTTCGAGGGCATGAAGGCTGCCATCTCCAAGCGCTACGACGTTGCCCACGAGCTGGGCTGCCGCGCTTCCGACCACGCGCTCGACTACGTTATGTACGTTCCGGCTACCGCCGACGAGATCGAGACTATCTTTGCCAAGGGCCTTGCCGCCGAGCCGCTTGCCGAGGACGAGGTCCTCAAGTACAAGACGGCCTTTATGCAGTTTGTCGCCGGCGAGTATGTCCGCCTTGGCTGGGCCATGCAGCTGCACTTTGGCTGCAAGCGTGACAACAACCGCGCTATGTTCGCCAAGCTCGGTCCCGACACCGGCTACGACTGCATCTCCAACTACACGCCGTCCGACCAGCTGGCCGATTTCCTCAACTCCATCCAGGAGTCCACGGGTCTGCCCAAGACCATCCTGTACAGCCTGAACCCCATCGACAACACCATGATCGATACCGTGATGGGCTGCTTCCAGGAGGCTCCGACCGCCGGCAAGATCCAGAACGGCTCTGCCTGGTGGTTCAACGACAACGAGGTTGGTATGCGCGAGCAGCTCACGGCTCTGGCTAACGAGGGCGTGCTGGGCAACTTTGTGGGCATGCTTACCGATTCCCGCTCCTTCCTGTCCTACCCGCGTCACGAGTACTTCCGTCGCGTGCTGTGCGGCGTGATCGGCGAGTGGGTCGAGCAGGGCAAGTATCCGGCCGACATGGAGCTGCTGGGAGCCATCGTGCGCGACATCAGCTACAACAACGCGGTCCGCTACTTTGGCTTTGACCTGGATACCGTCGAGGCCTAAACCCGCATCGAACCACACCGAACTCGGGAGCGCCGTTGCCACACGCGGCGCCCCCGTTTTGCCTGCACGCTAACAGCAATCTAAGGAGAGACATCGATGGAGAACATCAGCTACGAGACGCTCGAGAAGATTGGCTACAAGGGCTACCTGCTGCCCAAGGACGCGCCCGAGAAGGTTCTGCAGTTTGGCGAGGGCAATTTCCTGCGCGCCTTCGTCGACCGCTTCTTTGACATGGGCAACGAGGCAACCGGCTGGAACGGCAAGGTTGTCATGGTACAGCCCATCAGTGGCGCCTTTGGCTTTGCCGATGGCATCAATGCCCAGGACGACCTGTACACCGTGCTGGTGCGCGGCAAGGAGAACGGCAACACGGTCGACGAGTCCCGTGTGATCAGCGCCTGCAGCCGCTGCCTCAATCCGTATCGTGAGGACGACTACCGCGCCATGATGGAGGTCGCCGTCTCCGACGATTTGGAGATTATCGTCTCCAACACCACCGAGGCTGGCATTGCCTACGATCCGTCCTGCAAGGCCGACGACATGCCGCCCGCGAGCTTCCCCGCTAAGCTTGCCCAGGTGCTCCACACCCGCTGGGCCGCCGGCAAGCCGGGCGTCATCGTGCTCGCCTGCGAACTCATCGATCACAACGGCGAGGAGCTGCTGCGCATCATGAACCAGTACGTGAGCGACTGGGGCTGGGAGGACGAGTTTGCGCAGTGGATGGCCAACGACTGCACCGTCTGCACCACGCTCGTCGACACTATCGTCCCCGGCCGCATCCGCGACCCCAAGGAGGCCGCTGCCGTGGCCGAGCGCCTGGGCTACGAGGATCCTTTCCTGGCCGTGCGCGAGCCCTTCCAGATGTGGGGCATCCAGGGCGATGAGTCGCTCAAGGAGCGTCTGCCCTTCGTGAAGGCCGGCCTGCCGGGCGTCTTTGTGACCCCCGATGTCACCCCGTACAAGAAGCGCAAGGTCCGCATCCTCAACGGCGCCCACACTGCCTTTGTTCCGGGCTCCTGGGTTGCCGGCTTTGACATCGTGCGCGATTGCATGCACGACGAGACCGTCCGTGGCTTCATGAACACCATGCTCTACGACGAGGTCATCCCGACGCTTGCCGCCGATCTGGATGTCGAGGACTGCAAGGCCTTTGCCGCCGCCGTCGAGAACCGCTTCGACAACCCGTTTATCGACCACGCGCTGCTCTCCATTTGCCTCAACTCAACCGCCAAATGGCGTGCTCGCGACCTGCCCACGCTCAAGGACTATGTTGCCGAGACCGGCAACCTGCCCAAGTGCCTGTCGACGAGCCTCGCTACGCTCATTGCCTTCTATACGCAGGAGCTCGTTGCTCGCGAGGGTGACGGCCTGCACCTGCGCCGCGCCGACGGCACCGAGTACACCGCTCAGGACGATGCCTTCGTGCTCGATTTCTACGCCGCCCACGCCGGTGCAGACGATGCCGAGCTGGTGCACGACGTGCTCAGCAACGAGCAGATGTGGGGCGAGGACCTTACGCAGATCGCCGGCCTTGAGGAGTTTGTCGTCAACGCGCTTGCCGTTGTGCGCGCCGAGGGCGCCAAGCAGGCATTTGCCAACGCCCAGGCCTAAATCCTTCTGTGCGCCCGCCGGGCAACTGGCGGGCGCCGCTCGATTTTTGCTCAACCTGTAGGGTTAGGACTCTTTGTAATGAACACTATCCAGATCAATCCGGCTGACAACGTGATCGTTGCCCTGTCGCCGCTCGCCAAGGGTACCGCCGTCGCGGTCCCCGGCGTGGGCGAGGTCGTGGCCGTGGAGGATATCCCGCAGGGCCACAAGATGGCCGTGCGCACGATTGCCGCAGGGGAGGACGTCATCAAGTACGGTCTGCCCATCGGGCACGTGACGGGCGACATCCAGCCCGGCCAATGGCTCCACACGCATAATGTGAAGACCAACCTTTCGGGTGAGGTCGAGTACACGTACAACCCCACGCACCCGGTCGTGGATCCCGTTGAGCCCGAGACCTTTATGGGCTTCCGTCGCGCCGACGGTCGCGCCGCCACGCGCAACGAGCTGTGGATTATCCCCACGGTCGGCTGCGTCAACGAGGTCGCGCGCGCCATGTGCGAGCAGGCTCAGGATCTGGTCGAGGGTTCGCTGGAGGGCGTTTACTACTTCCCGCATCCCTTTGGCTGTTCCCAGACCGGCGCCGACCACGCCCAGACACGCCGTCTGCTGGTGGCGCTTTCGCGTCACGCAAACGCTGCGGGTGTGCTGTTCCTATCGCTCGGTTGTGAAAACTGCACGCACCAGCAGGTGCTCGACGAGCTCGGTGACTTCGATCACGAGCGCGTTCGATTCCTCGCCTGCCAGGATGTAGCCGACGAGCAGGTCGAGGGTCACAAGATCCTGTCCGAGCTTGCCGACCTGGCCAAGCAGGCCAAGCGTGAGCCCATTCCTGCCTCCGAGCTGGTCATTGGCCTTAAGTGCGGCGGCTCTGACGGTCTTTCGGGCATTACCGCCAACCCCACGATCGGTCGCGTGAGCGATATGGTTGTCGCCCGCGGCGGCACGTCGGTGCTCACCGAGGTTCCCGAGATGTTTGGCGCGGAGAGCATTCTGCTCGATCGCTGTGAGAGCAAGGACGTCTTTAACGCAGCTGCCGACATGCTCAACGGCTTTAAGGACTACTTTATCAGCCACGGCGAGGTCGTCTATGAGAACCCGAGCCCCGGCAACAAGGACGGCGGCATTACCACGCTCGAGGACAAGAGCTGCGGCTGCGTGCAAAAGGGCGGATCTGCCCCCATCGTCGACGTACTGCCGTATGCCGGTCAGGCTACCAAGCATGGCCTGAACATGCTGTGCGGTCCGGGCAACGACATGGTATCCACCACGGCCCTGACGGCTGCCGGCTGCCACGTAATCCTGTTCTCGACCGGCCGCGGCACGCCGTTTGGCGCACCGGCGCCTACCCTCAAGGTGTTCACCAACCAGCGTCTGTGCGACCACAAGGCCAACTGGATGGACTTTAACGCCGGCGTGGTCGCCACGGGCGAGCGTACACTCGACGAGGCTGCCCACGACCTGTACCAGCTGGTGCTAGAAACGGCGAGCGGCAAGCTTACGAGTGCCGAGCGTCGCAGCTGCCACGAGATCAGCATTTGGAAGGATGGCGTCTGCCTGTAGCGGTAAATGGGTTCGCATAGGGCGCTATTGACCATGGCCCCGTCGGGAGTGTTCCCGGCGGGGCCATGTTTGTTCTGTCTGTTCGGGCGTGTCTTCCTGAGGGTACGGGAGCGGCGAAAACAATAAACGTTCACCTAATCGACCTCAAATTTAAACCCACTCAATACCCATGTAATCGTGATTTTTTTCAAGTCAGATGTCCGTTTAACGGCAAAAAACGACCGTTCAAGGATAATATACAAGTGAACGTTCACCTATTATAAGCAATCGCGCATAATCTAGCTAAACGTTCACCCTGAACGGCATGCAGACAGACGTCGGTATGGACTCCAATGTCTTGTTCCAAGACAATCGAGAAAAGAGAGGGAGCTCGATGACTAACAAGATCGGTAAAAAGCGCAAGATCACATTCTGGACGCGCTTGGGCTTTGGTATGGGCGGCATGCTCAACTCTGGTGCCCTGACCTTTACGCACAGCTACATGGTGCTGTTCCTGTCCACGGAGTGCGGTCTGTCCGCAGGCGAGGCTGCGTTGATCAGCTCGTTCGCCATCTATCTCAACGCCATTCTGTGCCCGCTCATGGGCTTTGTGGCCGATAACTTTTACGCTACCAAGATCGGCCGTATCTTTGGCCGCCGCCGTTTCTGGATCTTGCTGGCAATCCCGATGATGGTCGCCGAGCCGCTCATCTTTGTGGCTACGCCGTTTGGTTTCCCGTACTACTTTGTGCTGTACCTGATCTACAACTGTCTCTTATACACATCTCCGAGCCCA